>JAZDIG010000112.1:0-3566 GCA_043805105.1 Candidatus Glassiibacteriota bacterium
CAGGTGTCCACCCCGAACAGGTCGAGCACGTCCTGGTCGACTACGGCCAGTTGCTGGACCGGGTCGTAGACCCGCAGCGGAAGCTCGGGCAGGCCGAGGTGCCGGCGCAGCCGGCTGTAGGCGATCGCCGCGATCCCGCTCGAACGGTGGCCGGAGAAGTCCACCGGCACCCGGTCGGGCTCGCGGTGGCCCAGAGCGGCCAGCACTCGCTTTCGTGAAGTCATTTTCGAGTATCCTGAACGAGAGGCCGGATAGGAGCCGGCGCTACGGAGAATGTCATTCGGGAGCCGGCTCGCCGGTTTCTTCGGGTTTGGGCGGGGGCTGCTCCGGCTCTCCGAGGTCCACTGCCACCACCGCCCCCTCGGAATATTTGAACATGACCGACTTCAGTCCATCGGTTATCTTCATGGCCCGGTCGCAGATCGTGACTTTGGCCCCGGGGAAGATTTCCTTATAGACTTTAACCGTCGCTTCCTTGAAATCCTGGAGACTTTTTTCCATTTCCTTGATTTCAGCCATCAGACGGTCGATTTCATCTTTTTTCTGAGTTTTGATGTCCAGGAGAGTCTGCGGCAGAAGCTGTTTGTCTTCCGGGAGGGTTTTTTTCACCAGTTTGCGGCGGTTGAGCTTGAGGATAGCCGAGTTGATTTCTTTGATCTGGTCCATGCTGCGCACTACTTCGGCCCGCTTGAGGCGCAGTGAATCGATTGTTCCCTTGTCCGAACCGGCAACCACCGAGGTGGGAAGGTAATTTTCGTTGCCGACCACGTTGACTTCGATTCCCTTGAGCGCGCATACTTCTCCGCCGGCAATCAGGCCGTTTTTCTCCACCGCGAAAAACGATTTCGAGGTCTGCACCTGGCTGTTCATCACGTAGTCCGAAATGTGGATCTCCCCCTCGGCCACGATCCGTTGACCCACGCAGTAGCGGGTTGCAAAGTCACCCTTGGCCTGGATCAGCCCCGTCCCTCTGCCGATGAAGCCCAGTTTGATAAAGACCCTGCCGCCGGCCTCGATCTCGGCGTCCTCGACCACGCCTTCGATCTGGACGTCGCCGGCCGCTTTTATTTTGAATCCGCTTTTCACGTCCCCGCCCACGTTGACACTGCCGTTGAAATCGATGTTGCCGGTGGAATAATCGATGTCACCCTTGACCGCATAAACCGGATCGACGACCACCAGGTCGCCCTTCAGCGAAACGCTGCCGTCGATTTCGGCCACCAGCACAGCCGAGTTGCCGGGATCCAGAGCGGTGTTGTCTCCCTGCGGAAGCGCCGGAATTTTTGGCTCTCTGGGCATGATCTTGCGGCCGTAGACCGAGCATCCCTCTTTCCCGATCACGGCCGGAACCACCTCGGCCAGCTTGTCTCCCTTCTTGACGTTCTGGAGGATATTCAGCTCCTTGAAATCAACTTTTCCGGATTCGCTGACCGAGAAATGCGGGAGAACCTCAAAATTGTACTTTATCTCGCCGTCCTGAGTTTCCTTGACCGGCTGGCCCCTGGCGATCAGAATACTCTGTTCGTAGTTTGCGCGCTTGAAGATCTCCTCGAACTCAGTTTCCAGTAAACCATAAACTATGTTGTTGTCTTTGACGAATTTGCGCAGGTCCTCGCTGCCGAAATCCGCTTCATGGACTCTTTTGGCAACCATCACGTAGGCTTCGTACTCATCCACCACCTTGTCTATGAGAAAAAATGGTTCGATCGCCACGGCCATATCGGTGATAACAAGATAGCCCTCGGATTTTGCCACCAGGATGTCGCCGTCTTTTCCGGACAGTTCGATATTGACCATCCTGGGGTGGATGGCTTTTTCCGGTTCGCTGCACTCGATCTCTTCACCGCGTACGTTGGTTCCAGGCTGGCCGGCCTTGGGCGGAATAATTTCTCCGATTTTCTCCCCGGCCTTGACCTTGGTTTTTTCGTTGCCTGCGAAAGAGTACTTGACCACACCCGGCACACCATTTACCGGCGCCACTCCCTGGGCAATCAGGACTCTCTCATCGTAACGCGGCTGGGCCGCCAGTTCGGCCACCTTGTCCTCGCGCACGCCGAACTTGATCCCTTTTGCCGTCAGGAAAAGCTTGATCTGCTCGGCCGTTACCGTGGAAAATTTTCCGGGCGGCATCAGAGTGATGTAAGCCGTGAGGCCATCCCTGGTGACTTCCAGATGAGCGTTAAAACCCGCTCCCGGCTGCTGCGGCGATGTTTCCGGCTGTTTTATGTCTTTATCCGGCACAGTCGCTATTCCCTCACTTTCTCGATACCCGCCACGAAATACAGCACATCCAGAGTACTGAGGATCCCGGTGACCCGTTTCCCCCTGGTGACGATCAGCCGGTGGATGTTTTTTTCGATCATCAGCGAGGCGAGCTCCTTTACCGGAGTATTCTCCGACACGGTGACCGGGTTCCGGGTCATGATCGATTCCACGGTTTGATCGGTGGAGGAGGAGACTTCGAGGTCGCTGTAATCGGGAGTGGAGTCGAGAATGTCTTTCAGGCCGACCTTAACGGTCACGTCGAGGTCTATGTCCATGCAGTGGCCGAGGATGTCGGTTTTAGTCACGATGCCGATGAGCTTGCCTTTTTCGTCGAGTACCGGAGCGGAGCTTATTTTCTTTTCGAGCATGAAATCGATGAGGTTGTTGACCGGCATGTTGCGGTCGACAGCGATCACTTCACGGGTCATAATGTCCCGGGCGGTCTTGTTCACGTGGCGATCCCCCCTGTTCTGAGATTTTCATTTGACCGGCTTCACTTCGAGCAGCAGATAATCCCGGAATGCTCGGTGTATCACCGGATCATCTCCCGACAGCGAGCCGAAGTCGATACCGTTGGCCCAGTCGCGCACGCTGTAGCGTCTGCCTTTTTCCAGACCCCGCAGCTCGATCGGCAGGCCGATACTCCAGAGCGGGGCGAAGAAGCCGTAGTACAGGGTGTCGCCTTTGCGCACGACGTGGCCTTCCGGCTGGTCGAAAGCGATGTCGTAGAGGTTCAGGTATTCGCCCCAGGCCAGCCCGCGCCGGTCGTATTCCTCGATCCAGCGCTTCCAGGTGCGCTGCTGGCCGGCCGAGAGGTCGGTGAAGAAGGTAGTCACCTGGGCGCCGATTCCCAGCGCAGTTTCGAACGATTCGGGCACGCTGAACCCTTCCCATTCATCCATCGGCACCTGGTAGCAGTCGCCCACGCAGAAAGTGGGCCCGCGGTAGGCTTTTTCCGCCTTGACGCGCTGGCGCACCTGTTCGAGGTTGACCGGGTCGGAGGCATTGGCCACGTTGTAGTAGGGCATCTTGAACGGGTCGTGGGGCAGGGCGCAGATGCACATCTCCACCGGGCAGTCGGGCTTGAGAGCGACCGCCTCCTGGTAAATCGCCGCGTAGAACCCGGGCTGACCCTGGAAGGATTCGAGCGGGGAACGGTGATGGTGGGCCGGGTTGAAGCAGGGCGGCGTGGCGCTCAGGTCCTGGGCGTCGATATAGAGGCCGTCGAAGTCCCAGCCGGCCATGATCCGGCGCACCTGGCCGCGGATGAACTCGACACACGGCTCGTAAACCGGGCAGAG
>JAZDIG010000113.1:0-4168 GCA_043805105.1 Candidatus Glassiibacteriota bacterium
GCCTTCGCTGTCCGCCCGGGTAAAGTAAGGAGAGTCGACCACCACGATGTAGGCGAGCATGTTTTCGTGGATCTCGCAGTAGACTTCCACGATGCCCGCCTTGTCGAAGGTGACTTCCTTGCTCTTGCCTTTCTGGTAGCGTCCCAGATCGAACCGCTTGGCATGGGAGTAGCTGAAGACATTGTGGTAGAGGGGGTCGAGGTTGGGAAAGCCTACGGTGCTGCCCACCTGGACCGGGAGCACGTGCGGGACGAAGGTCTTGTTCTGCTGGCGGATCTCGAGTTTCTCCTTCGGCGGCACGAACGGCGCAGGCTGGTCCACCGGTACGGCCCAGACCACGATATAAGAATTCTCGGCCGGCCCGGCCGGCTCGGAGTCTTGGCCGGGCGCCGAGGGGAGATAGACTCCCCGCGAGTAACTGGAGGCGGGCGCGGACTGGGCCGGTTTGGCCGGCAGGCTCACTTTCCCGTGAATCGTGGCGGCCTGGCTGGCGGCCTGAATTACCAGCGAACAGAAGGCGGCGAACAGGAAAGCTTTCATGACAAGGCTCTTTTCAGAAAGTGAGCACGAGCTGGGTGCAGAGCAGGTCCACGTCATCTTTGAGATCATCATCGAAGTTGTTGTGCTGCCAGACTGTCTTGACCGTCACTCCCCGGGTGAATGTATAACCGAACCCGGTTTCGTAGCGCCAGAGGTCATAGCCCCAGGTGAACCGCTCGCCGGCTGAATCGGTGTGCTCGTTGTAAGTCAGGCGGTCGATCCGGCCGGCCAGGTAAAAGCCTGCGCTGAGCTTCTGTTTCAGTTCCAGGTACCAGGCGCTGCAGCCCAGGTCCTCGGCCAGTGTGGGTACCTCCCACTTGTTCCGTACCGCTTCGGCGAAAATACTGGTATAGGCATACTCGTAGCTGAAATCCGCGGCGAAAGCGATCTGCTTGGGCTCGCGCTCGTTCATGCCGGCCGGCAGGTTGGCGGTGCCCTCCCCCAAATAACTGCCATAGGCCAGCGATGTTCCCAGGCGCAGGCCGACAATCGGCCGGCAGCCGAGGTGTCCGATGAAATTAGCTCCATTGTTTCCGTAAGACCTGGGACTTGAGATTGCCTCCTTGGTTACTCCGAATGAATATTCCCATTTGCCGGCGAACCCGAAAGCGATCACTCCCTGGTTCCAGCAGGCATCGTAGGCAATCGGCAGGCCCCGTTCAGCGCGATAGCTGAAAAGTTCGTCCTCGTCCTCCGGCAGTTCGTCGTACTCTATCGGCGTGCGGTAGTGATACATCAGGGGCAGGCCCACCAGGGGGTTGCGGTCGGCGTAAGTGCGCGGGGCCCAGGCGCCGAACGGGGAGGGGACCAGGCCGATTTTAAACAGTATCTTGTCCGTGTTCCAGGGCCGCGCCACGGCATAGGCCCCGTTGACCCGAGGCTTGGTGTCTCCTCCTGAATGTTGCGCACCCTGGTCCCAGAGGAATTCGAGGAACACGCCGATTTTGGGGCTGATCCAGCTCTCGGCGAAGGCCGTGACCCGCACCGGGTTGAACGGATCATCGCCACGGAACATGGTGTTGATCTGAGAGCTCCGGTCCAGGCCGGTGTATCCCAGGGTGGTCAGGAAGGAAAAGTCGATGTCCGCCGCCGCCGCCCGTCCGAATGACATCAGTAAAAACAGGCTGACCGCGACCCAAGCATTTCTCAGCATGGCAGGCTCTTAAGTTCCAGTAAAATCTCCGGCAGCCGAAGCGATAACCAATGTCAACTTACTGAATAGAATTTAATTGAACTTGCAGATCAATGCAACGGTAATTGAAAATTTTTCGCATTATCAGTCAGCCGGGCGGATAAAACGAGTCAGAACTTTTTCCAGCCCAGCTCGATGACTGCTTCATCCACCAGCCGGCCGTCCAGCTTCAGCTTGACCAGGACGATGTAAGGGAAATCGAGCGCGAGGGACGATACGTCCACCGTACCGCCGCCGGCCGGCAGTGTGAGTTTTTCCTCTTCCTGCAGGGTGAGATTGTCCACCGTGTTGACTTCGATCACCCCGGCCGCGGGCGGATTGTCCACCCGGATCGTTATCAAACCCCCTTCCGCGCGGGTCTCGATTAATGATGGAAAGCCCGCGATCACGTACATGTGGCTGGCGGTCTCTTCTCTCAGGGACAGCACGCTTTTCTCATCGATGAGCTGCACCGGTACCGGCTGATGGTTCCAGAGGTCGATAAAATGCCAGCCCGGCGGGCAGTCGGCTTCGAGGATCGGCCCCACCAACCGGTCATCCGTCCAGCGGCTGACTTTCTCCCGAGCGCGCTGCCAGCCGGTATAGACCCGCTTACCGGCGGCGGGGAAATAATTGACGTAAAAGTTGCGGCGCAAAGTGGGAAAGAGCGGCACCGGAGCCGGCGAAAGGAAGGCGTCGGCGTTCTCGTGGACGATCCGGTTGTAGCGCCGGATCAGCACCCGCTCCTGCCAGCTGAATGGATTGATTTCTCCGAAAATGTCTTCCCAGACGATCAGTCCCACTCCGTTGAAAAGGGCGTTATAAACCAGCTCTTCCCGTTTTCTGGCGCCGCGGTTGATGTTGTGCACGTTGTGCTCCGGGAAGACGAAGCGGAAAAGGTCCACTGCCGGCATACGGTTGGATTCGTCCCCGCTCTGGTTCCAGCTCCCGGTCACTAACTGCGAGGCTTCGAGGGAAGGCCGGCCCTCGGAGACGAAAACCACGTCCGGATTGACCCGGTCCAGCTCGTGCCGGAACTCCCGGTCCGATTCGCTCATGGTGTCGAGGAAGATGCCGTCCGCGCCGGTCTGGCGGACTATCCGCGCCTCCTGGGCGAAATGTTCGCCGGCCGGCCGGTGGATCACGTCCCACGGCTTGTACGGAATGAACACCTTCACTCCGCGGCCGTGGCAGCGCTCGACCAGCTTGCCCAGTCCCGCCAGCCCGCCGGGCAGGTCTTCGTACAAGTCGAACTGGTCGCGATTGTCCAGGCCGGTGCGCGGATAGTCGTGCCAGAGCAGGATATAGTCGTAGCCGCCGAAATTGGCCTCGCCCTCGTCGAGAAACCGGTCGATTGCGAACCGGTTGCTGTCGGGATCGTAGATGTCGTGGCCGTAAAGGAAGGTGAAGTGGGAGAGAAACAGCCGGCGGAAGCTTTCATGGCCGGCCCGGTTGTAATACTGGAAGTCGAACCGGCTGCGCAGGCCGCGCTTGAACTCATCGAAGGCCCGGTGCCAGTCTCCCCGGTGGGGCACGACCCGGCATTGAGCTACCCGGTCGGTTTTACCTCCGGGCGTCACCCGCAGGCTGAAAACTTTAGAACGGAAATCGGCTCCACCGTCGAAATGCCACTGGCCAGCCAGGCCGTCATCCGCGCTGGAGAAGTCGAAGCAGAGGCCCAGGCCGACACGCTCGCTCCAGATGTCAACCGGCATCCGGCGGTCCGAACCGGAGGTGAAGTAGAGCGGGCAGATGTCCACCGAATCGATGGCGTAAAGGCCCGCCCCGGCCGGAATCAGCCGGTGCGCACCTTCATCCCCGGCCGGGAGGTAGTCCTGGATGAAAGGAAATCTAAGCCTGAACGGCCAGGTCACAGGCTCGCGCCAGGGCATCCCGGAGCGGTTCTGGGCACTCAGGCTCCAGAGGAGCCCGCCCTCCGGGTCGAGCTCGAGCCTGTGGTTGAAGCGCAGCGGGTTTTCCACGTAAGCGGATTCCTGGTATACCACCACTGCGGGACCGTTTTCCCCTGCGGCTTCTTCCAGTCGGAAGAGCTGGTAGCCTGGGTGGGCGGTGCCGTCGCCCGGCGTGGCGACCAGAAGCAGCGGCGGGTTTCCCTCCAGGTAGTCGGTCCCGGCGGCCCGGTTCAGCGCTTTTTCCAGGTACACTCCCCGGTCGATCAGGAGCGTGTAGCTGAAGCTTTCATTTTCCAGCACCACCCGGCGGGCGTCATCCCGGTCGGGAAGGTAGCGCACTTCGACTGTCGCCGGGGCGGCGGACCGGGCCAGCAGGAGGAGCAACAGCAGCGGACGAGAGCCAATCATCATTCGCAGGCCTGAAGATATAATATACGTTTTATTCAATCGAAAAGAATTCCTCGGAGCTTTGCTCCGGGGTAATCCAATCCCCCGGGTCAGACGTAGGGGCGACCGGCTGGTCGCCCGCGGGAGCGGGGATAAG
>JAZDIG010000114.1:0-8932 GCA_043805105.1 Candidatus Glassiibacteriota bacterium
CGAAGCCTACGTGGAAACCGCGGGCCTCACCGACCAGCCCTCCTGCTGGAAGCTCACCGGCTACGCCAGCGGCTTCGCCTCTTTCTGCCTGGGCCGGGATGTCTTTTTCATCGAAAAGAAGTGCCGTACCCAAGGCGATGACCTCTGTTCGGCTGAGGGCAAAGACCTGGATTCCTGGGGCAACGAGATCGTCCCTCACCTCGAATATTTCCAGGCGGATGACATCCAGGGGAAGATCCGGACGCTTACCGAACAGTTGCAGAACAAAGAAGAAGAGCTGGCCCGGCAGCGCAAACAACTGGAAAAAGCCCTCCAGGGACCGGACATTTTCCCGGTTGAAATCCGCAACCAGCGGTTCATCCACATCCTGAAACTGGCGGGTCGGGTGGCCAAATTCGATTCATCGCTCCTGGTGACCGGAGATACCGGAGTCGGCAAGGAAGTGCTGGCCCGGCTGATCCACAGTATTTCTCCCCGCTCGGAGGGGCCGTTCGTACCGGTCAACTGCCTGGCCCTGCCGGAAACCCTGGCGGAAAGCGAGCTGTTCGGGCACAAGGCCGGCGCCTTTACCGGCGCCACCCGCGACCAGCCCGGCCTGATCGAGGAAGCCCAGAAGGGCACGGTGTTCCTGGATGAAATCGGCGACATCTCGCTCAACATCCAGATGAAGCTCTTGCGGATGCTGCAGGAAAAGGAAATCCTCAGGCTGGGGGAAACTCAGCCCCGAAAGGTGGACGTCCGCGTGATCGCCGCCACCAACCGGGACCTGGAGCGCAAAGTCCGGGAAGGCACTTTCCGGGAGGACCTGTTTTACCGGCTGCGGGTGATTCAGATCGAACTGCCGTCGCTGCGGGAAAGACAGGAGGACATCCTGCCGCTGGCCAGGCATTTCGTGAAGAGGTACAGCGAGCGGTTCGGCATGCCCGGCCTGCGGCTGGACCCCTCCTGCCTGGATTACCTGATGAGCTATTCGTGGCCGGGGAACATCCGCGAGCTGGAGAACGCGATCGAACATGCGGCGGTGCTGTGCCAGGATGGTGTCATCTATCCCGAACACCTGCCGCCGCAGGTCACCGGCCGAAACCGGAGTCCGGCGTCGCGGGAGACCGGCAGCCTGAGGCTGGCGGAAGTCGAGCTCGACCACATCCGGCAGGTCCTGGAGGACACCGGCGGCCATCGGGCCCGGGCGGCCCGGCTGCTCGGCATCTCCGAGGCCACTCTCTACCGGAAGCTGCGGCTGATCAAGAGCGGCGAGGGTAAGGATTGAGCCCCCGGCAATCCGGGCGAGTGCCGCCCCGATAATACCGAAGTGCCCTCATAACAAGCAACGTCTTTCGTAGGGGCCCCGATATATCGGGGTGTTCACCCGCTTGGTGAGGTTGGGCCGGGCAGTCCCCTCTACCAAGAGGGGTGGCCCGATTTCATCGGGCCGGGGTGTGTTCAGTTTCAATCCAGCCGGTCGCCATACGGTTGGCCCGGCTGTTTTGTTGTAGGGGCGGCCCCCCGTGGCCGCTCGTAATTGCCTTGAGTAGGCCGTCGGGCCAAGGTTTGCTGCCGAGCCCCTTGTAGCCTGGCCGGGTACCCTGTTGTTGGTGCGCCCTTCCACCCCTCAATACTCGGCAACCCCTCCGGCTCCGGTGCGCCAGAGTCCGAGCAGCCAGTCCAGGTCCGGGCTGTCGAATTCACCGTTACGATCGAGGTCCAGGCCCAGCCAGTCCTCCGGCCTGGGGTTCGGCACCCGGTCCAGCACCAGGTATACCAGGCGCAGGATGTCTCCCACCGAGGGCCCGGACAAGCTGGCGCTGGCTTTGCCTGGGTTGGGGTAGATGCGGTAAGAAAAAGCCGGAAAGGAAAATCTTCTTACGTAGACTGGTGAGTAAACTGGAACATATACGCTGGGCTTGATAAATCCGATCTGATAGGATATTTCCCTGCCATTCACATGGCCCGGAATCAAAGTTGCCAGGTATAAGGAGTCGAGTGACCCGCCGGGATTATCGTACAGTGAAACTATTGAGGTGTCCGCTCTTTCCCCCAGGACATACTTGCCGCCCCTGACAAGGTCGTACTTCTTCGCAATCACTCTGAGCTGAATCTGCTCCAGGCCATCCGGACTTATTGCGTTAAATATCAACTGCTGGCCGCTGGTGTCCGCGATTAACGGCCCGGGTGTCTGTACCGGAATTATCCAGTTCCAATCATCCACGAGGACAGTTCCCTTGTAGCAGCGCGCCTCATAGGTATTCTGAAAATCATCCAAGAAGGAGATCACCGCTCGGGAAGTGTCATCCGGGATCGTCTCGAAACGCAAATTCCTGAAGTACATCGTGCAACCGTTATCTTCTGCGGTAAAAGTCAATTCCCCGGTTTGAGGATTATATATCAATTGAGCTTTGTGAGTAGAGCAGTAATGAGTGAAATACATGAGATCGGCGATCAGTATATTGCCGTCGAATTGGGCGTTCGAGACCCACAGGTTGTAACCATTATAAAGCGAGTCAGCCCAGACGTTGCGCCCCGGCGCACCCTTCTCTATGTCCCAGACGCCGTTCCAAGTCAGTGAATCCACCTGCCAGGGTTCGAAGCTGTCCTGCGCCGTCAGTCTTCCCGGCAAGGCTCCGGCCGAACACACCAGCCAGAGCAGCATCGCAACACCTATTTTCCCGGCCATGGACTTCCTCCTTTCACTTCAGGAGCACCATCTTGCGTACCTGGCTGAAAGTACCGGCCTGCATCCGGCAGAAGTAGACTCCGCTGGACATTTCCCGGCCCCGTTCATCCCGGCCGTCCCAGAAAACCGTGTAAGTCCCGGATTCTTTCCGACTGTCCACCAAGGTCCGCACCAGCCGGCCGCGGAGATCGAAAACACCCAGCGTCACCAGCGGCTTTTCGCCCAGCGGCACGCTGTAGGAGATACTGGTGGACGGATTGAACGGATTGGGAAAGTTCTGCCCAAGCAAAAAGGCCTGGGGCAGCGACACCGGCGATGTCTCCTGCACCCCGTAGACCGCCGCCCGGATCAGGGTCTCTTCTTCCGGCGTCAGGTTTATCCCCGTCAGGGCCAGTTCGAAGATTTCGAGCTGCTCGCGGTCGAGGTTCATGGTTTCGGCCAGGCCTATTTCACCTGCGGCTGCCGCCAGGTTCGTGCTGCCCTCCAGGCAGTCGCCCCGGGCGATGTCGGTCAGCAACTGCCTCAGGTAGCCGATCCCGGCCTGGAACCGGTGCTTTTTCTGAACCTCGACCTCTCCCTCACTGAAGCCGGAAGGTAATATTCCGAAGATTCCATCAATTAGATATTTGATGGCGTCGGCTATCGATAGAATCCCGTTCCGGTTGAAATCGCAAGCGGAAACAGGCGGAGTGACCGGCGTGTGCACGTTGCCGGTATTGCGGTAATCGTGGCGGAACTTGGACCAGGGCGAGCCTTCGAGGCTGAAATCCTCGGGCCGGCCGCCACCGGAAATCCTCATACTTTGGCTGAAACCCAAAATACGGTTGTTATGTGCCACCGAATACACCCACACGCCAAATAACATTGTTGATTTGCTCAGCCCCACCCGCTTTCCATCGGCGCTTACTGTAATCACACTCAGAACCAGAACCAAGCCGGTATCAGCAGCGGCTTTCTCCCGGCTGGCCAGGACATTGGTCGTTGCCAGGACGCTGCCCTCGAAGTCGATAATCGGCGATCCCCAGATTTTTTCTTCGCTCTCAACCTTCCACACCAGCTCGCCGGCCGGCGATACCGCATACAGGTGCCGGTCCCCGCTGCCGAAATAGACCGTGCCGTCCGCTCCGATTGCCGGCGAAGAAATGATTTCGCCGCCGGTGGCAAAGCGCCAGCGGAGGGAGCCGTCCGGGCCGAGGGCATACAGATAACCATCGTTCGAGCCGAAATAGACCGTGCTGTCTGCGCCGATCGCGGCCGAGGAGTTGATCGCGCCCCCGCTGGTATAGCTCCAGAGTTCTACGCCTGCGCCGCTGATTGCGTAGAACTTGCCATCTCGCGAGCCGATGTAAACCGTTCCGTCGTCCCCGACCGCCGGCGATGAGACGATTTCGCCGCCGGTCGCGTAGTCCCACAATATTTCTCCGCCGGGACTCACCGCGTAGAGCTTGCCGTCCTTGCCCCCCACGAATACGGTCCCCTCTGCGCCGATTGCCGGAGATGAAACGATTTCCCCGCCCAACAGTAGCCGGAAAACCAGCTCTCCTTCGAGATTCAGGCAGTACAGATAACCGTCGCTCGAACAGAAAAAGACCCTGCCCCGGCAGTCCAGGGCCGCGGTGGACAGGACCGGGCTGTCGGTTTCGTACTCCCAATCTCTCTCGCTGGTTGAAATCGCATTGAGGGTGCTCATCCTTTGAAAGAAATGTCGGCTGGGTGGGCTGAATCTCGAACTGCCGCGCGACCTGCCGAGATAGACCCGGCCGTAACGGTCAATAACCGGGCTGGAGGCAAAAAGCGTATCCTCGCCGGTGGGTTCGGCATAGTGCAGGATAAGAGTATCGGTAAAAGAGTAGGTGTCGAATTGACCGGCCGCTGAACTGTATTCTGCGGCCGACTCCCCTGTTCCGATAATACTCAAGGACAGTAAAACAAAAAGACTGGTCCGGTTCATGCGCTCGGGACTGAACATGATTGCGCTCCTGGGCTGACAACTTTTTGGACGATAATCAGCTTGATGTTTGTTCGCCTTGGAGGCGGACGCTGGGAGGGGGAGCTGATCTAAAGCTAATAACGAAAACTGTGACCGGGATGGTCACATTGTTGTCGACAGGGTATCTGGCCCGGCAATCTTCCCGGAAAGGTAAAACAGCTAAAAGAAGGAATTTTACAAAGCCAACTTCCTTATATCTTCACATTATAGTCTAATGCTGATTCTGTCAATCATTGGTTGGGCAATGTTTTTTACTGCCATACTATTCTTGTTAAGCACTTTTTGTACCAGATCGTAATTTTGTCGATTCCCGGCCCTTGATAACATTGGCCGGCACAGATCATGCTCAATCCAATATTGCCCCTCCCTTTTCCCCTTGCTCTCAACACTTCAAATCCATAACTTAAATGCTTGTCCGACTGGAAGTAAACCGAACAGTTACGGCGCGGTAAACCGATATGCCTCAAAAAAATGACCATCAGCGGGTAATCCGGCACCGGCCGGTGTTCACCCTGCCCACCAGGATCAGTTTCTGGTCGTTGGTACTGTCGGCAATCTTCTTCTTCATGCTCCTGTTGGGCTATTCGCTCTACACCCAGAACCTGGTGCAGGAGTTGGAGCGGGACGAGGATGCGCTGAGCAAGGCGGCGGCCCAGTTCTTCGTCAACGTCTTCAACCTGCGCACGGGGCTGGAGGACCAGGGCCTGATCAACATCTTCGTCCAGCAGGGCAACGACACTGAGGTGCTGCGGGAGCTGATCGGCGAGTTCGACAACCCGATGGCCATCACCGACAGCACCGGCACTCCGGTCTACTGGCGCTCGATTGGAGTTCCCGAGGACAACAGCACGCACGACCCGGCGGTGGTCGCGCGGGTCAGGAAGATCATCACCCACTTGGACCGGCAGAATGCGCCTTTCAGGATATTCAACGAGGCGCTCGAAGAACAGTTCGTGATCCATTACGGCGATCCCACCGCCCTGGTGCGTCTGCGCACCACCCCGCTCTATCTGGGCGCGATCCTGGTGCTGTTTGTCGTGATCGTGATCTGGATCCTCAGACGGCAGGCGCGCGGCGAGCGCAGCCTGATCTGGGCCGGGATGGCCCGCGAGAGCGCCCACCAGCTCGGCACCCCCATTTCCAGCCTCCACGGCTGGCTCGAGCTGCTGAAAATGAACCTCCAGCAGGCCCGGGCTTCCCGGGGCATGGGCGAGTTGGCCGGTGTCGATGAAGTGAACGGCCAGGAGGCGGAAATCCTCGAGGGGATCGGCCAGGACATCGAGCGGCTGTCCAAGGTGGCTAACCGCTTCGAACTTATCGGCCGGCGCTCCAGCTACGACCGGCTGGATATCGGGGAGGTGCTGCACGGAGTGGAACACTACTTCCGCGCCCGTCTGCCCAAGCGCGGCACCCGGATCGACCTCAAGGTGGAAATCGGCGACCTGCGGCCCGTGCGGGGCAACCACACCCTGCTCGAATGGGCCTTCGAAAACCTGATCAAGAACAGTATCGACGCCCTGACCGGCCGCGGCGGGAAAATTACGATCCGGGCGATGTACGACGGCGAGCGCGATGAGGTGGACATCATTTTCAGCGACAACGGCCCGGGCATCCCCTCCAACGTCCGCCGCCACATCTTCGACACGGGCGTCACCACCAAGGCCAAGGGCTGGGGCGTGGGGCTGGCCCTCACCAAGCGGATCATCGAGGAGAATCACGGCGGCAGGATCCTGCTCACGCAGACTTCCTCGGAAAAGGGAACCGTGTTCCTGGTGATGCTGCCCACGGCCACCGAGGAGCTGAAGACGGGCCGCAGCGAGAGAAGCCGATGACCCGCGAGATCCTGAACGACCTGAACCAGCCGCAAAGGGCCGCCGTGACCCACGGAGAGGGACCGCTGCTGGTGCTGGCCGGCGCGGGCAGTGGCAAGACCCGCGTCCTCACCTACCGGATCGCCTGGCTGGTGAGCCAACTGGGTGTGCCGCCGGGACAGATCCTGGCTCTGACCTTCACCAACAAGGCCGCCGGCGAAATGAAGGCCAGAGTGGAACAGTTGATCGGCGCCGGCACCGCCCTCTGGATCGGCACCTTCCACAGCATTTTCGCCCGCATCCTCCGCCGCGACGCCGAAGTCCTGGGCTACACCCGCAACTACAGCATCTACGACACCGATGACAGCGAACGGCTGGTCAAGAACATCCTCAAGGAGCTCCCCGAAGTCTTTCAAAGTCTGACGCCCTCCAGGGTCCGCCATCAGATCAGCCGCCTCAAGAATGACGTCCGTACGCCCGAGGAAGCCCGGACGGGCGCGGGTAAACCCGTGGAGAGACAGGTCGCCCAGGTCTACGAGGCGTACGAAAAGCAGCTCAAGGCCAACAACGCCATGGACTTCGACGACCTGATCACCCGGCCCGCCGATCTTTTCCGCAAGTCCCCCGAGGTGCTGGAGCGCTACCGCCGGCTGTTCCGCCACATCCTGATCGATGAGTTCCAGGACACCAACCGCGCCCAGTACAACCTGGTGCGGATGCTCGTCACCTCTCCCACCAACCTCTGCGTGGTGGGCGATGACGACCAGTCGATCTACGGCTGGCGCGGCGCCGAGGTGCGTAACATCCTCGACTTCGAAAACGACTACCCGAACGTGGCCACTGTGCGGCTGGAGCAGAACTACCGGTCCACCGGCAACATCCTCGAGGTGGCCAATTCAGTGGTGAGCCACATTGTCGGCCGCAAGTCCAAGCGGCTCTGGACTGAAAAAGCTTCCGGCCCCCGGGCCGTGGTGCTCGAATGCCAGAACGAGCTGGACGAGGCGGACCAGGTGGCGGCCCACGCCCGCCGGGTGACCGAAGAACTCGGCCTGGCCTGGCGCGAAGTGGCCGTGCTCTACCGCACCAACGCGCAGAGCCGGGCTCTGGAAGAGGCCCTGCGCCGGTCGGTGATCCCCTACCGGATAATCGGGGGCCTGCGCTTCTACGAGCGCAAGGAGATCAAGGACCTGCTGGCCTACCTCAAGGTGATCGCCAACCCACGCGACTCGGGCAGCCTCTACCGCATAATCAACGTCCCGCCGCGCGGGATCGGCCCGGTCTCCCTCACCCGCCTCACCGACCTGGCCCTGGCGCGCGGCGAACCGCTCTACCACGCTCTGGCCGATGCCGATCAGGCCGGAGATCTGGGCCATAAAACAGCCGAAAGGGTGATGGAGCTGCACACTCTCTTCGAGGAGCTGCGCCAGAGAACGAGGGCCGAAAGCGCCTCCGCGATCCTCTCCGAACTGATCCGGCGCACCGGCTACCAGGAGAGCCTGGCCGAGCTGGACACAATCGAGGCGCAGAGCCGGCTGGACAACATCGCGGAGCTGGTGGGCGCGGCCGAGGAGTTCAGCGAGCGGTTCGACCCGGAAAGTGAGGTCACTTGCCTGGAGGCCTGGCTGGCGGAAACCAGCCTGGTCTCCGAAATCGACTTCCACGACCCCCAGGAAGACTACGTGACCCTCATGACCCTGCACAACGCCAAGGGCCTCGAATTCCCGGTTGTCTTTATCTGCGGCGTGGAAAACAACCTGCTGCCGATCTCCCGCGCCTGGGAGGATGACCAGGGCAAGGCGCTCGAGGAAGAAAGAAGGCTCTTCTACGTGGGGATCACCCGGGCCATGGAAAAACTGTTCCTGAGCTGGGCCGCCAACCGAAGACGCTACAGCGACATCCTTGACGCCGGGCCCAGCCATTTCCTGCGCGACATCCCTGCCGAACTGGTGGAAACCTCCTCCAGCCTGCGCCGCCAGGCCGAATCCTTCCGTTTCGGCCTGGACTACACCGAACAGGTCGCCCGCTTCGCCGGCCGCAGGAAAGGCCCGGTCGGCCCGGCCCCGCCGATCTACCCGCCTGCCGGCCGCATCAAAAAACCCGCCGCCGCAGCCGGCGAGTCTCATTTCGAGCGCGATCCCGGGGTGGATGAACCGGCCTACCGTAAGGGCGAGCGGGTGATGCACAACACTTTCGGCAGCGGGACGATCACCGAGGTGGCCGCTTACCTGGATGACCTGCGGATCACCGTGCGCTTCGATTCGGGATTCTCCAAGAAACTGGTGGCGCGGTTTGCGAAGCTGATTAGAGAGTGACGAAGTTACAAAGTGACAGAGCGAGTGTCTTGGAAGTCAAGACTAAAGATTAGCGAATGACCAGGATTTTTGGTCACGGATAATGGCATTCAACATAGTTAAGAGTTTTCTCATACAGGCAGTCAGGGCCATTTTGGGTGATTTGCCT
>JAZDIG010000115.1:0-19874 GCA_043805105.1 Candidatus Glassiibacteriota bacterium
CGCTTCTACGATGTAAGCCAGGGCGAAATCCTCCTCGACGGAATAGACATTCGCAGCTTCAGCAAGAAATTCCTGCGCCAGAACATCGGCATCGCCCTGCAGGACGTGTTCATCTTCTCCGGGACGATCAAGAGCAACATCGCCCTGGGAGAGGACGAGCCCTCCCTGCACCGGATCGCCGAAGCGGCGGAGGCTATCGGTGCCAGCGAGTTCATCGAAAAGCTGCCGGGCGGGTACGATTACGTGTTGACCGAGAGAGGATCGACCCTGAGCGCCGGACAACGTCAACTGCTGTCCTTTGCCCGGGTGATGTACAAGGGGCCGCGCATCCTGGTCCTGGACGAGGCCACCAGCAGCGTGGACACCCACGCCGAACACCTGATCCAGAAGGCCCTTGAAAAACTTATCGCCGGACGCACCAGCCTGGTGATCGCCCACCGGTTGTCCACCATTCGCCATGTCGACCGGATCATCGTGATGCACCACGGCCGGATTACCGAAATGGGCACTCACGAGGAGCTGCTGCGGCAGCGAGGGATCTACTTCAACCTCTATCAGCTTCAGTACAGGGATCAGGAAGCGGCAATCGAAGAGGCGTGAGGCGGGTCGGAGTGGATCAGCCGCTCTTCTCTAAATCTTCCTTCATTTTCTTCACTCGATCCATTTCCCGCTTGGCCCTGTCGTGCAGATTATTGTAGTCCTTGCCATCGAGGGCGTAGTTCAGGGCGCGTTCGGCGCGGCGCGGCTCCTTGCGGTGCAGGTAGACCTGGGCGGTGTAGAAATGGGCCCAGGGAACGACCCATTCCGGGTTGATCGGATTGGAGATCAGTATCAGCCGCAGACCCTCGTAAGCCTCGTCCATCTTACCCAGATTAATCTGGCACTCCACCACCCGCAGGCGGCTGGTTTCATAGATCACTTCATCGTAGCCGGGCAGCCGGCCCTCCACCTTGGCGACGATGCTGCGGTATACCGCCTCGGCCAGGACCCAGCGCTCCATCCGGCGGTAGCTGTTCCCCATTTCGAGCTGGATCACCGAATTGTCAGGGAAAAGGTTGTGGAGCCTTTCCGCGGTTTCGAGGTACTGCTGCCCGTACCTCGGGTCCTCCAGGTAAATATTCAGCAGGGTAATGTCGGCCCAGAGCCGGCTGTCATCCCCCCGCTCGGCGATCTCCACCAGGCTCCTTATCCCTTTTTCCCGCTGGCCGCGGGGTAGCAGGAGGGCGAACTGAGCCATTCTGTGCCAGAGCGGACTGCCGCCCCAGGTGGCGTCGAAAACCGCCAGGGGAAGCTGGGCATCGATGTCCTGCGGGAATCTCTCCACCAGCTCGTCCGCGGAATCCTTGGCTCCGCGCGTCGCCAAGCGGGCGGTGATATCGTAGCCTCTCATGGCCCTGAACCTGGCCCTGAGCACTTGGCCGAGAGCCCGGAAGTAGAGCGCCTGGCCGTAGTGCGGTGAATCCTCATCGACTTTCTGGGCGTTCTCTTCACAAGCATCCAACGATTCGAGCAGTGGGCTGTCGTAATGGCGGTTCTCCGGATTGCGGGCAATGAACCAGCCGTAACAGTTGGCCCGCATGAGGTAGGCGGCATAGTTGTCCGGTTCCCGGGAGATCAAATTGCCCACTCCCTCGAAACTCTCCACCGCCCGGCCTGAAAAACTTAGCCACATCAGGTTCCGAACCTCGTTGTCGAGAAACTGGCCCGCTTGAACGTGAAACACCGTTGCCGAAACTGTCAAGCTGGCCAGGACCAGTATGGCCCCCAATCGGAGTTTACCTGGGTACGAAAATTTGCCGCCGCGCTTAACCGTCACGACCCTCCAGCTTTGATGGAAATAATCCGTACTGGAAATCGATCTGCCGATGATTTAGCTCAAGGTGGGGCTCTCCTGTACCATACCCTCAAGATAATCAAAAGGCCCCAAAAAACAACAGGAAGTGCACCTGATGCGGGTTTCGACCGGATAGCGGATTCGCCCGGAGTGCTGCAGCCCGGTTCCCGAACCTCGGAAAATCAGGGCCGGATAAACAGAAATGGTTACGGGGCTGCCGGAGCCATGCGGGCAGTTTCGATGTTTTCCTGGCGGGGAGTTGCGTCACTGGCGCAGCGGAAGCCGACATCGCTGTAAATCTGAGTCACGGCGCCGTCACCGCGGAAGGCGCCGCGCGCGAAATCGCCGCTCGTTTTGAAAGAGCCGCCACGCAGGACTTTCCTGTAGCTTTTCGGAAAGTAGTAGAGAGATTCGTTATAGTCTGGATAGGGCCGCAGGTCATCGGCTACCCACTCCCAGACGTTTCCGGCAAGATCGAGCACTCCATATTCGTTCACGCCGCTCAGGAAGCTGCCCACGGGCATGGTGCCGCCCTTGCCGGTTTCCAGCACATTACAGCGGTGTGCGTAGAAGCGGTCGCCCCAAGGCCATTGGAAGCCGTTGGACCCGCGGGCGGCTTTTTCCCATTCCAATTCAGTGGGCAGGCGCTTGCCGATCCAGCGCGCATAAGACTCGGCATCCAGCCAGCTCACGAAAGTGACCGGATGGTCATCCGCACCCGCAGGGTAGGTGCCGTTTTTCCAGGTCAGGGGTGGGCTGTGGTTGGTGCTTTGGACGAAGGCTTTGTACTGGCGGTTGGTAACCTCGTAGCGGTCGATGTAAAAGGAATCGAGGTAGACCCAGTTCTTGGGCAGCTCGCGGTTGAGCAGGTCGTTGCCGCCGAATTCGACCCTCACTTCGCCGATTTCGCGATCGTTGCTGCCCCGGCTGAACTCACAGGCTGGAATCAGTACCATGCCCACGGTGGAGATAAACTGCTTGCGTCTGAGGGAAAGCGTGTCGTCCGGGTAGTGCTCGAGCAGCTTGTAGTAATAGGTCAGAGCGCCGAGATAATCTTTCCGCTGAAACATATCCTCAGCCACCGTCCTGTAATAGCGCGCCAATCTCAGCTGCTCCCGGCGATCGCTTTCTTCCCGTTCGCGCTTCTGCCTTTCCTCGGCATCCTTTGCAGCCCGGGCGGCCCGAATCTGACGCAGGTCGTTCAACATGACCAGCATTTTGTCACAGTCGCCGATTCCCCGAATAGCAACCGGATCGTCCTTGACATGGAATTCGAGGATGTGGTTGAAGTAGGCTTTTGCCTTGTCGTACTGACCGTTGAGGTAATATTGCTCACCGATTGCGTAGTAGTAGTCAGGCGACTTGCCGGCGGGGATATTCTCCAATTCAATTTCGTTTTCGACTTCGATCAGGTCCAGGAGTTCCCAGAGGTTCTCGAAGATCCGTCTGTCGTCGGGCACGATCTTCATCTGGCGCGAGTAGTAGACGAGGGTGTAGGTGAAGTTGCCTTCGCTCCATTGACGTTCGGCCCAGGTGAAGTAGTTGTCCGCCATCTGCCGTTTCAGGGCCAGGGCCAGACGGTTGTTCGGTTCCCGGGCCAGAAGTTCGTTGCAGACATCGAGGCAGTTGGCGGTATCCGGCTCGGTGTACTGATTGGCGGCGAAGTAGTTCCTGGCGTCATCCTCCAGTTCGGCGATGATATCGACCTTTTCAAGGGTGCGGGGACTTATCGTGCCCTCGATATCCACGAACTGGCCCACCATCACCGTGTCGGTTATCAATTCGGTGACACGGGCCAGGCAGCTGCTGTCCGAAACTCCTATTACCTGGATCATGGCCACGTTAACTGTCTTGCGCTGTTCATCGAACTTGAAGACGCGGCCGCGCAGCCCTTGGCGCACACCGTGCATGTTACCCAGGTTGGTCGATATTACGGCGTCCATAACGCCGGTCACTTTGCCCAGGCGGCTCCCGGCAGGCAGTCTATCCCCCAGCAGAAGAAAAACCACTGCGCAGGCAAGCAGCGTCGACGATCTGGTAATTTTTTTCACCCCGGCATTCATGTCCGGACTGCTCCGAGTTTCCGGGTCAGGCTTAGTTTAGTCAAACGAGGTCGTTGCGGGATGTCCGGGTATTGGGCAGACTATTGGCTGGCGCGAATTTGCGAGATGCAGGCTCAATAGCCCGTTTCCCGCCGAACACCGCTCTGGCCACTGCGGGCAATACCCACACTCCGTATCTCATTGCATCAAACATGCCAAGCGGTCGGGTAACGGGCTCGATGTCGCCGCAGCGTACGGCGGATACGATACCTTCGAGACTGCGGTCTGCCATGATCAGCGAATAGCTCTTACCGAACTGCCAGAGCTTGTGGGTATCGGAAAAGGCCGCCAGGGGCAGACCTGCTTCACGGGCAAGCCTGACTGCAGGCCGGTTGTAGTCGAGCCAAGGCGTATAGCACTGGCAGATTTCGAGGGCATCGAAAAGGTCGCGATGACGGTACAGGAGTGCGCCCATGCCTTTCGAAGCCGGGAAAAACGGATGTGGTGCAACCAGGAGCGTGCGTTCGCTCTTTACGCGATAGAGGTCTTCCAGCCGGCGGACCCCTTCCAACCTCGAAAGATCACCCACCACCAGCACGTGCACGCCCTGGACCGTGAGTTCCACTCCCGGAATGAGCAGAATGTCCAGGCTACCGGCGAAACCGGCCAGTTGCGGGCTGTAAGTGGACGTATCGTGGTTGGTGATCGCGATGACGTCGAACTCGCGACGCCGAGCTTCACGCAACAGGTCGTACGCAGTGTAATTTATTTTTTCCGAGCGGTCTTCAGCAGTATGAAGATGAAGATCCGCTTTCAGTATTCGGGCCATTCATCCTTCTGAATTCAGCTCGATGTACTCGTTCTCGTAAAACCGATCCCATAGCTCGAGTTCGTAGGCTTTTCTTTTTACCGGCTTGTCGCTGCTTTCTTCCACCGCTTTTTTACCCAGCTCGACCATTCTGACCAGCAGCCTGAATTTGGCCTGCCGTTCGGTTATCCCCTTTTCCGTCACCGCTTTTCTGAACTTGGCGTGAGCCATTTTCATCCAGGCTTTTTCCTGATCCGGTCCCATCTTTTCGAGATCTGCGCCGATTTCGGCCAGCCCGGGTGACTCCTCCTTTTGCCGGGCAGGAGCCTTAGCGGGTCCCTTCGTTTCGGCAAAATCCAGGTCGACTTCCAGCTCGGGCGTCTCTTCCGGGTTGTCGACATTATAATTAACCGGCCTGGTGGTCAGCAGGCCGATCACTTTCTCGAGCTGTTCCGGACTGATGTTCATTTTTACCAGTTCGACCAGCCCATCGAAGTCGACACCAGTCTTGGCAAGAAGTACCCGCTTGTCGAGGATGAGTTCCTTGCAGCGGAGTTTTCTTTCCCGTTCGTGGCGTCTGACAATCTGGCCGCGCCTCAGCCAGACATAGCTGGCCAGCATGATTACGACCACGAGAGCAAACGCCCAGACATCAGACGTGTCGAATAGCATCCTGCACTCCCGGATCAACTGTGGTTGTATTTTCGCCGGTCATTCCAGCGCGCCGGCCATCCTAGATTGGAGAAAGGCCCTGAGCGCTTCGCCGAGCGCCAGGCCCACTGCGGCGTTGAACGGCAGCGCGATCCTGTAAACTCCGGTTCCGGCGGACACGATCAGCCTGGACAACAGCGGCGTGCCGTTGTCGCGGAGCTGGTCGACGGAAACACTCAGGAGCTTGTCGTAGGGCAGCTCGCGGAACTCGCGCCGGAGCTGGATCCTGAGTGAACTGGCGGTAAAAACGAGCCCGCAGCGGGTGGAAAGGCTCTCATCGCCCTCGACCGCAGCGTACTGAAGCACTGCGCTTGCGCCGAGGAAGCGTTTGAGCGGGAAGCGCAGGATTTCCTCCCCTTCTTCCACCTCGCCCCGGTCGCCGTCGAGAAGCTGCCGGGAGACGATGTAGCGTCCGAGATTCAGTCCGGCCACCTGGCCGAGCAGCCGGCGGACCGGTGTTTCCAGGATTTCGGCCGACTCTTCCCCGCTTTCACACCCGGCCTCGGCTTCTGCGTTTTCCTTTCCGCCGTCGATCGCCGTCTGGCCTGTTTCCTCCCCCGGACTCAGATTTTCCCCGCAGTTAGGGCATTCGACCGTCCCCGGCGGCAGATCGAGCCCGCAGAAGGAACACTTGACTACGGCAGGTTTTTTTAATTCAGCCGCGTGAGTTTCCGGCGCGACTGGTTCCCCGGCCGCCTCGCCGCCGGAATCGTTCTCCGCAGACGCCGGAGCCGGTTCGCCTGCCAGCGCCGAACCGGCCGCGGGGGCCGAGGACAACGCCGGAGGAGGAGTTTCCACTTTTGCCGGAGACCCGTCTCCGGCCGGTTCCCCGGCCGGTGGCGGCAGCATTTCACCGCCTGAGGGAGCGGCCTCTTCAAGGCTGTCTTCGCCGTCGAGCACGAACTTCAGCAGCCTGCCGAGCTGCGTGTCCCGGCCTTGACCGGCTTTCAGCCCCCGGGTCATCGCCGGAGAAACGGTTTGGGCCGAACTGTGCGCTGTATCGCCGGTTATGACCGGAAAATCCAGCGGCCGAGAAGTTTCGTCTTCGTTTTGAGCTGTCACGGCCTTTTCGCCGGTTTTATCGGCTGGCGGCGCCGCTTCCCGCCGAGGCTCTTCCAGCGTCAAGTCTTGAGCCGGCGCGGCTGTTTTCAAAGCGGGCGACGGTGCCGCGGATTCAGGTTCGGCAGCCGGGACCTGCCCGCCAGCGACAGGCAGGCCGCAGTTGTGACAGAACTTCGCCTGGGGGGCCAGTCCGGACCCGCAGGCGGAACAGGATATTATTTCCTGCACGCCGGCCGGGGCAGCCTTTTCGGCTTCAGGCTGGAGCGCGGGTTGGGCGGCCGGCTCCGGCTGAGGCGTTTCGCTCGACTGGCCATCCGGTGGCAGACCGGAGGTCGGTACTGTCGTATCCGGTTGGGCGGGCGGAACTTCCCGGCTGTCGGCGGACCAGCCGCAGTTTGTGCAGCACTGCGCCTCCCCGGCCAGGACGGTCCCGCAGGCTGAGCAGTACGTGTCGCCCGGCGCTCCGCTGGTTGGATCGACCGGCACGGTCAGCGGCGAACTGAAAGACTGAAGGAAATGGAAATAGTGGTAAGCGCCATCGGTACGGTTCATGTCGCTGCAGGCCTGGCTTACCGCCACGAAGTCGACCTGGTCCGTAAAGCGGCTGTGGGCGATCACCAGGGCAAGGTCTGCCACCGAACAGATCACACGTGGGCAGCCTTTGGAGAAATTGAAGATGCCTCTGTAGCCGTCCTCGCTGAATATCTCCCGGCCGGCCGGATTTCCGGCCCGCTGCAGCCGGTAGCGGATCAGCTCGCTGGTGTCCTGCTGGTTGAGGTTGCCCAGGAAAAAACGGACCGGCAATCGCTGATAGAATTCGGGCATGGCCCGGATCGCCTCATCCAGCGGCTTCTGGCCGCAGAGGATGAAGGTCAGCAGGAAGGCGTCGGCCACGCAGAAATTAAGCAGGATGCGCAGTTCCTGAAGGATGTCGGGCCGGTGGCAGAGCATCTGGCCTTCATCCAGCATTACCACACACTTTTCTCCCTTGAGGTGGCAGGAGAGCAGAAAGTCGCGCAGCTCGTTTAACATGGCGAGCTTGTCGGTGGTATTGGCCGGCACGCCGATCTGGCGGGCGATCTCAGTCACCATCTGGTTGGCGGTCAGGGTCGGGTGGTCGATAAAGACCGTGCGGCAGTTTCCGTGGTACTGTTGGGACATTTCGTCGCGGAGACGGGCGAGCAGGCTGGTTTTGCCGTCTCCGGCGTTCTCGCTTACCAGGAGCGCCCCACCCTTGTTGGACACTACTGCGTACTTCAGGCGCACCAACCCCTCTTGATGCTGCCGGCTCATGTACAGCATTTGCGGATCGGGCGTCAGCGAGAAAGGCGGCTTTTTCAGCCCCCAATATTTGAGGTATTCAGGTAGCATAACCGCCGGCCGTCTACCGCAGCCGCGGCGGACGGTGTCACTAAGGCACGAAATTTCAGGGAGTTAGTAAAACCGCTTCAATATTTTATCCCAGAGTTTCGCGCCTGTCAAGCGGGGAATCGGCGAGCGAGCGTTTCATCTGATGGACAAACAGCCTGTCGTAGTAGCGGGATTTGGCGGTATCGCCGATCATCGAGTATAGATGAACGCAATAGAGGACGACTTCAGGATCCATGGGCATCGATTTCTCCTTACCGGAAGTTTCCTTACTTGAGAGCAAGCTTCATGCCACTCAGCGTGACGGAACGGCTTAAATTCGCCTTATCCCGTCCCTGCGGCTAACTTTGCAGGAGACAATACCTTGTCCACCCCGCCGACTGACTGTATATTTAATAGAAAATTACATTCCGAACGGCCATCACCGGAAAGAGGAATTTCATGGACAGCACCCCCGCTTCTGTCGCAGCGAGTAACCAGAAGAGTTCCGCCGACGAAAAGCAGGTTCTGAACAACCTGCTCAAAATCCTCGTCTCCAAGCGCGAGATCACCGAAAAAGACCTCGAAACCGTACTCGAAATAACCATCCAGAAACTGGTCGAGCTGGTACAGGCCCAGGCGATCACCATATATTCGGTCGGGGACGACAACCTTATCCACTTCACCCTCATCTATTTCAGCGAGGAATTGTCCCGTGACAACGATCAGCTACGCGATGCCTTCCAGAAAAAAGCGGAGCGCCTGCGCAAACTCACCCTCAAGCGCGGCCAGGGAATCGTCGGCAAGGTGATCGAAACCAGCGAGACTTACATTTCGCTGGATACCCAGAACGACCCCAACTTTTTCAGCGGCGTGGACAAAGAGACCAATTTCCAGACCAAGAGCATGATCACCGTGCCGCTGGTGACCGAAGCTGTTATCGGCGCGATCCAGATAATCAACAAGAACCCGCCGGAGGGCCCCGGGCTGTTCACGGAAAAAGACCGCCAGCTCCTGGAGGAAGTATCCGACTATTCGGCCAGGATCATCCAGAAGGTGCACCACCCCGACGTCAAGATGACCGATACCGAGCTGGCCTATTACCTGAGCCGCCTTACCGATCACGAGTACTTCAAGATCGAGGATGATTTCGTCCCGGACGAAAAGCTGATGAACCTGGTGGGTGAAAAGAATCTGAAAAAATTCCTCATCTTGCCGATCAAGAAAGCCGGCTCGAAGTCGGTGGAGATAGCGATTTCCAACCCGGTGGATTTCGACCGGATAGACAACTTCCGCTGGGCCACCAAGCTGGAGGTGGACAGGATCGTGGTAGCGGCGGAGAGCCGGATCCAGCGGATAATCGATGATTTCTTCAAGAAGGACAGCTCTGCGATCGACGAAGCGGCGGCGCTGGTGGGCACCGAGTACGGCACGGATGAGATCGAATCGGTGCAGCTGGAAGAGGACGTGGACGAGGAAAGCACGCCGATTGTCCAGCTCGCCAACCGGATCATCGAGGACGCTTACACCCGCAGGGCCAGTGACATCCACATCGAGCCGTTCGAGAAGGAAGTGCTGGTGCGCTACCGGGTGGACGGGGTCTGCCGCGTGGCGCTCAAGCTCCCCCCCAACTCGATCAAGGCCCTGATCAGCAGGCTCAAGATCATGGCCGGGCTCAATATCGCCGAACGCCGCCTGCCCCAGGACGGCCGGATCAGGTTCAAGGAATTCACTCGCACCGGGATCGACATCGACCTGCGCGTGGCCACCGGCCCGATGGTGTTCGGCGAAAAAGTGGTGATGCGTATCCTGGACAAGAGCAGCACCAGCGTATCGCTGGACATGATGGGCTACTCCGAATACAATCTGAAGATCTACGAAAAGATTCTCGAAAGCCCCTACGGCATGATCCTGCACGTGGGCCCCACCGGCAGCGGCAAGACCACTACCCTGTACGCCGCGCTCAACCACATCAACGATCCCGAAATCAACATCCAGACCGCGGAAGATCCGGTCGAATACATGCTGTTCGGGGTCAACCAGATGCAGATGCGCCGGGAAATCGGACTAACCTTTGCCGCGGCCCTGCGCTGCTACCTGCGCCAGGACCCGGACGTGATTCTGGTGGGGGAAATCCGCGACCTGGAGACCGCTGAAATAGCCATCGAGGCCTCGCTGACCGGGCACCTGCTGTTCAGTACCCTGCACACCAACGACGCCGCCGGCACGGTAACCCGTTTCCTGGACATGGGCATCCAGCCGTTTCTGGTGTCGAGTTCGCTCCTGCTGGTGTGCGCGCAGAGGCTGCTGCGCAGGCTGTGCAAAAAGTGCAAGGAACCGTACCAGCCCAATGATGAAGAGCTCGCCCTGTTCGAGGGCACGACCGACGGCGCCACCTTCTTCCGGCCCAAGGGCTGTGAGGCCTGCAACAATACCGGCTTCAAGGGCCGGATCGGCACCCACGAGATCCTCACCATGAACGACGCGATCAAGGAGCTGGTGATCAAGAGCTCCTCCAGCGAGACGATCCGCAAGGCGGCGATCGCCAACGGCATGATCCCGATCTACAAGGATTCACTGGCCAAGGCGGCGGCGGGAATCACTTCGATTGAAGAGGTTTGCAGGGCGGTAAGGGCTGAATGAGAAAAGTGTAGGGCGGCAGGTCTGTCAACCCAGCTTCTCGATTACTCTTCGCTTTATTTCAGCGGCAATTTCTTCCACCGGCCGGGTGGCATCCAGCACCACGACCCGGTGGGGTTCTTCGCGTGCCAGCTGCAGAAACGCCTGCCGTACTTTTTCGTGAAAGTTTGCACCCTCCCGCTCGATTCTATCGGTATCCAGCCTGGGCATGTCACTCGACAAATGAAGAGAAAGATTTATCTGATTTTTGGGGAGTTCTTTTCCTTTACCGTTTTTAGGTCGCATCCTGTCGAAACCGACTTCAGGAGGCAAATCCAATAAAAAAGTGAGGTCCGGATGAATGTCGGCAATGGCATAATCGTTGAGCCGCCGGACTTCTTCAATTCCCAATTCTCTGGCCCCGCCCTGATAAGCCAGGGTGGAGTGATAAAACCGATCCGAGATGACGATTTTTCCCGCTTCCACACCGGGTTTAATAATTTCGCTGACTAACTGAGCTCTGGCGGCGAGAAACAGCAGTAACTCGGTTTTGGGAGTCAATTCCTTGAGTTCTTTCTCGAGAACGATGCCTCTGATTTTCATCCCGATAACAGTCCCCTGTGGGTCCTGAGTATGAATCACCTCGTGCCCCGACTCGACCAGGACTCTCTCCAGGAGCTTTATCTGGGTGCTTTTTCCCACACCCTCCCCGCCTTCGAACGTGACGAAAAGCCCCTTCTTTTTCATCGACAGAACCATTAGTGTGAAGACTGCCGGAGGCAGGCTGGTAAGTACCTGCGCCGGGAAGCTCTACCGCTCTTTGTCTTCGAGCGGCAAGCCTCGGGCGACCAGATAAACGTGGATCACACGCTGGATGACAGTCAGGTTGGAAACGATCGCGAGAAACCAGACGACCCCGTAGAGCACGACGTGTCCGAGTATTCCACCGAAGCCCAGGTACACCACCCGCTCGGGACGCTGGAACAGGCCCACGCTGCAGTCGATCCCCAAGGCTTCCGCCTTGGAACGGGCATAGCTGACCATCAGCGAGCCGATCACCGCCAACATGATCACCCAGACCATTTTGGTATCGTTCTGACTGAGATAGAGATAGAGCAGGCCCAGAAAGATGATCATATCGGAGAGCCGGTCCATGGTGGAATCGAAAAAGGAGCCGAATTTGCTCTCCAGGCCTGTGGCGCGCGCCACTTTGCCATCGATAATGTCGAAAGTGCCGCTGAAAAGCAGGATCGCGCCCGCCCACTGGACGTTATCCGTGGCGAACGCCAGGGCCGCCCCGACCGTGATGAAAAAGCCGATCATGGTCAGCAGGTTCGGATGAACGCTGTGGCGGATACAGAAACGGATAACCGGGCTGATTAGATCGATGTACCAGTACTTGATAAGGTTGGGAACGAATCGCATGTCCTGAATCAGCCTTCCAACAAGGCATTGAGTTTATTCTGCAAAGTGGCTTCACTTACCGCACCGATAGAGACATCCGCCGGCTGCCCGCTTCTGAAAAAGATCAAAGTGGGGATGCTTCTGATCTCGTATTTCTGCGCGATTTTCGGGTTTTCATCGACATCAACTTTGTATACCCGGACTTTTCCGGCGTTATTCTGGGCAAAAGACTCGAGAGCGGGGGCCATGTGCAGACAGGGTCCGCACCAGGGCGCCCAGAAATCCACCACGGCAATCCCTTCCCCATTCAGTACTTTATCCTCGAAGGATGCATCGTCCACTGCCTGAGGCTTGTTTTCAGCCATTGAGAACCCCTTTTTTGAATTCAAACCGTCCGGGATCAGGGCCGGTTGCGGAGACAGTGAATATCAATGTTATTCCATTCCAAGCCCAGATATTATAATAAACGCCTCGGACAAATGCAATCTTATGCGCCCCGGCCGCTCTGGAGTTGTCCAGGCCAGCATTGACAAACCGTTCGAGGCCGTATTATGATATATTTACTGACATTACGGCATTTTGAACTGGTTCCCGTCAGCGCATCGCCCTCGAGCTTTCTGGCTGTCTCTGATCTCGCTCTCAATTTCAAAACAGCGTGACCGGCCGATGATTATAAGGTTAGCTCAGACAGCGCCCAGGCTCGGTAATTCGGAATACAATTTTGAGCAATGCCGGAAGCTGATCGAAGAGGCGGCCGCCGATGGGATCGAGCTGATCGTTTTCCCCGAGCTGTCGCTGACCGGGTACCTGCTCAAGGACATGGTCGCCTTGGTGGGGATTTCCGCCGAGGATCCGATGGTCCACAGGCTGGCCGGCCTCAGCACAAAAGTATCGGTCCTGATGGGCCTGGTCGAACACGGCGAAGACCAATTTTTCTACAACAGCGCCTTTTACTTCGAGGATGGCCGGCTGGCCAGGCGCTACCGCAAGGCTCACCTGCCTACCTACGGGATGTTCGACGAAGGGCGCTACTTCGCCCGGGGCAACCGGATCGCGGCGTTCGACACCCGTTTCGGCAGGGCGGGGATCATGATCTGCGAAGATGCCTGGCACCCGATAAACCCTTACATCCTCTGCCAGGACGGCGCTCAGCTCCTGGTGATCGTGTCCAACAGCCCGGTCCGGGGCATGACCGATGACGGCGGCGATTTCTGGAGCGTCCAGAACTGGCGGCTGATCTGCCAGTCCTATGCCCTGTTGTTTTCGAGCTTCGTGGTCTACGTCAACCGGGTCGGCTGCGAAGACGGAATTTCATTCAGCGGCAGTTCGCTGGTGGCCGACCCGCACGGACGGCTGATAGCAAGCCTGCCGTTTCTGGAAGAGGCGGTCGAGACGGTGGAGCTCGACTTGGACGAACTGGCACGGGCCCGGATCGGCTCGCCCATCCTGGCCGATGAAAAGTTTTTGACGAGCCTGAATGAACTCGAGCGTATCCGAAAAGCGACTTTTGGCAATTAACTGCGAAGCCGTGGCTCAGGTGCTGACCGGCTTTATCCGCGAGGAAGTGACCAAGACCGGGTTCAGCAAGGTGGTGGTGGGGCTGTCCGGCGGTATCGATTCGAGCCTGTCCGCCACTCTGGCGGTCACAGCCCTCGGCGCAGGGAACGTCATCGGGGTGATGCTGCCCTACGAGACTTCCAACCCGGACAGTCTGGGCGATGCCAGGCTCCTGACCGAACGGCTCGGAATCGCCCACCGGGTGGTGGAGATCACGCCGATGGTCAAGCCGTTCTTCGAAATGAGCCCGGGGATGGATTCGGTGCGCCGGGGTAACGTGATGGCCCGGATGCGCATGATCGTCCTCTACGATCTCAGCGCCGAATTCAAGGCCCTGGTGCTGGGTACGAGCAACAAAACGGAATACCTGCTGGGCTACAGCACGCTCTGGGGCGACAGCGCCTGCGCGGTCAACCCCTTGGGCGACCTGTACAAGACTCAGATACGGTCCCTGGCGGCCCACCTCGGCCTGCCGGAAAGCATTATCCGGAAAAAGCCGAGCGCGGACCTCTGGGTGGGCCAGACGGACGAAGACGAGCTGGGCTTCACCTATGAACAGGCCGACCAGATGCTGGCCCTGTTGATCGACCGCCGGATGAGCGCCGAACAAGTTATCCGGCGCGGATACCCCGAGGATTTCGTCAGGAACATCATGCGGATGGTGCGCCAGACCCAGTACAAGCGGCACCTTCCGCTAATCGCCAAGCTGAGCAACCGAACTATTAACCGGGACTTCCGTTTCCCCAGAGACTGGGGCCTCTGAACAGTCCCCGAAGCGAGGGGGTGACCGATCAATGTCGATGACGATCCAGGTCATAATTGCGATTTCACTGGCTGTTATCGCGCTGTACTTCCTGCTGTTGACCGTAATTACCGTGCTCGCCTACTTCAAGATCAGGGTGCTCAAGCGCTATATCGAGGGCGTGGTCCGGGACAAGCTCGAAATAACGCTCGAACACGTCAACAGGATCAGCGAGCGGATGGTAAGCCTGACCGACGACACCGCCGGCAAGGTGGAAGAGCTGACCGAGGTAGTGCCCGAGTTACGGGACAAGGTTCAGGAGCTGATCGACCTGCTGGACCTGGTGCAGTCAAAGCTGAGAAATCCGCTGCTGAACATCGTATCCGTACTGAAAGTTTTTTCCGAAAAGATAGGCCGCTGGTCCAGCTGATCGTTGCACCGGCAGAGTTACCAATTTTCCGTAAGGAGGTCTGCAATGTCTGAACACGAATATGGCGCTTTTTCCCTCGTCAAAGCCTTCCTGCTCGGCGCCATCGCCGGCGCGGGCGCGGCGCTTCTCTTCGCACCGACGTCGGGACGGGAAACCCGCAAACGGATTGCGGATAAGACCGATGAAACCAAAAAGGCGATCAAGGACACGACCGAGCAGGTGATCAAGAAAAGCAACGAATTAATGGAAGAAGGCAAGAAGCGGGTGGATACGCTCAAAGGCGAAGTTTCCAGAGTGGTGGACGAAGGCAAAAAGTCTCTGGATCACATTCGCAGCGAGATCTCGAAGTTCGTCGAAGAAGGCAAGGACACGGTCAAGAAGACCGTGAAGGAAGAAATGACAGCCCTGGAAAACGAACTGGCGGCCAAGAAAAAGAAACCCTCTTCCCCCAAAGCTTGATTTCGCGTGGTAGTTATCCGGTTTTTTGTAGGGGCGCACCCCTGTGTGCGCCCTTGAATCAAATTATTTTTTCTCGAGACTGGGCAGACACAGGGGTCTGCCCCTACAGGAGTTGCGTTAATTTGTAGCTCCGCGTTCGTTGTCAGGCTCCCAATTAAAAAGGCCGCTGAAGTTCGACTTCAGCGGCCTTTTTAATTTTTCACTTCTGCCCCGCAAGCGTCACTTCAACAGGATCATCTTCCTGGTTGCGTTGAACTTCGAGGAAGAGAAGCGGTAGAAGTAAACGCCGCTGCCCACTTGACGGCCGGAGTTGTCCGTGCCGTCCCAGAAAGTGGAGTACGACCCAGCCCCCTTGAGACCTTCAGCCAGGGTCCTTACCAGCCTGCCGCGGATGTCGTAAACGTTCAGCGAGATATTGATGCTGCCGACATCATCGGGAATCTGGTAATTGATCGTGGTCGAGGGATTGAAGGGATTCGGATGGTTCTGCGCCAGCGCGAACGCCTTGGGCAGGGACGCGCCCTGATCGACAGCTTCGCCGCCCAGCGGAACACGATAGTCGAGGGAGGCGATTCCAGCTACCGTCTTGATACCGATCGAGCTGCCGCTGCCGTCCACAAGCCTCACTCCCTTGAACGCCAGGTCCAGGTTGTACGGAGTTCCTCCCTGAGCCGGAACATCCCCGGCTGCCAGGTGGATATCGTAGACCACGTGGAAAAGTGATCCCGAACCTGCCGCTATCGAGCCTGCGCCGTAGGGATCCATGGCGATGACATGCACGTACCTCCCGGAATCAGCCGCGGATACCATCCAGTTGGTAGCCCGGTTGACGTGCGCGATCGGGCTGGCAGCCAGCGTCAGAACGCTGTCCTTGCCTGTCGGCTCCTGGATGTAGAAATCCAGCAGGGATACCGCCACCGTGTTCTTCAGCACGATCGGCACATGAAGCTGGCCGTCCATGATAATGGCGGCGCCTTCACCCTGCATGCTGCCGAAGGAGAGGGAGTCGCCCGCGAAGAACGTGAGACTGGAGGTCGGGGTCGTAGGATCGACCACGGCCAGGGCCGCGCCGGCCGGGGACTTGAGGCTTACGCCGGCGAGTGTAACGCTGGCGGAGGTCCCGGACGCCACCTGCGCGATGCTGAAGTTGACCGTACAGAGCGTGCCGGCAGCGCCGGTGGGGATAGTACCCCCGCTGAATGTTACCGTGGCCTTCTTGGCAGCCGCCAGCATGGTCGCATCAGCCACCGTAAAATTGAATGACGAACCGCCGGCTCGCGCTCCGGCCGTGATGCTGGTTATTTGAGTCAGCACGGCACTGTCGTAGGCGAGCGTGAAGCTGTTAGGGCCCGAGCCGACAGAGTCACGGTTGGCGATCTTGACTGGAAGGCTTAACGTGCCTCCGGGCAGTGCTTCGAGCGATGCCTGGAGCGTCAAGGAGTTGTCTTCCGGGACGTTCGCGATCACCAGATCGTCTACCGTAGCGGCAGGTACACCCTCCAATGTTCCATCCGTCAGAGGATATGCCCCTATCTGCAATCCGCCTTCAGCGAACGACAGATCATAGGTTCCTTCGGCGAGATCCGATGGCACATTGATGTGGATTATTACCGCCGGGCCTATCGCCGCCGGATCGAAACCGCCAAATTGAGCCGGCAATCCAGCATAAAAACCGACATTGACACCCAGAACCAGAGCCGTCAGGATACCCGATGACGTATCAACCAGAACCTGAGGACTGGTTCCATTTTTAGCCAATACCTTGCCGTATCCTGTTGTCCATTCATACCACCAGGTACCGGGTGCCGTAGGAGCGCTCGCCCCGGTTGCCAGAGTATCGCCCTCCGCGGTGGAAACAAGTCCGGCAGGCAAACCCTGCACAATGACAACAAATCCTCCAGCCGTGGCGGAATGGAACTTGGCGCCCACAGTGATATTCAGGACTTTTCCCTGCCCGGCCGACGGGATAGTGACAGAGATAGTGTCCGGAAGGTCCTGTGCCGCCAGAATGGCAAGGTTACATAAGACAAGTACTATTCCGAGGAATAGTATCTTAATTATTTTCATAGCGTTCCCCCTGATGAGCTTATTTGTCTAAGGCCGGACCCGGTCCCAGGCCGCCGCCCCGACGGGGCGGCGGCCGGAACTCGAATCCTAATTTACTTCAGGATAACCATCTTCCTCACAGCCGAATAATCTCCGGCAGTCATTCTGTAGAAGTAAACACCGGAAGATACTTTCTGGCCGCCCTGATTGATTCCGTCCCAGGTGACCTTGTATTCTCCGGCTTCCTTGAGCTCATCTACCAGGGTGACGACCTTCTGTCCACGGAGGTTGTAAACCGCCAGAGCCACTCTGACCGCCCCCGCACCATCGGGAACCGCATACGCGATGGTAGTGGAGGGGTTGAACGGGTTCGGGCTGTTCTGGGACAGAGCGTATGCCTTCGGCAAGGCAACCTGTGCGGCCTTGAACGTTTCGGTACGGACGTTGCCGTTACGGTCGGCCAGCTCGACCTTCTCGAGCGTCAGGCCGGCGGTCCGGTGGTCGGCGTCACGGAACGCCACGCTGAACATCTCGCCACCGAGCTGGTCCGGTACAAAACCGACCAGGCTGATCACGTCCACCACCAGCTTGTCGCCCACGAGCATCTTCTTGATGAAGATTTTGCCCCGGAGCGCCTGACTCGGCACCACCTCGGTCACTTCATAGGCGTTGTCGTAGCTGAAGGTGAAGCGTGCGGCCACTATCTCGTAGTCCGTCTTCAGACCGATCAGAGCCGCGCCGTTGGCTGCGGCAGCCGTGTAGACCGCGTCCTGTGCCGCGGCCAAAGTAGTCGGCATCGGCTGGGACAGCAGGTAGGCTATCAGCTGGGCCAGGGCTTCGAACGGCACCATGTTAGGATCGTGGAGGATATTCCACAGGTCCACAACGTTGATTTCGCCGTCTCCATTCACGTCGTTTTCGACAGTGCCTACGATCACCACGTAGCCGTTGACCACGGTGAGCGGGATATCCACCGCTTCCGGATCGCTCGCCGAGACGCTGTCGAGCATCACGGCAAAGCTGTCGCCGGATTCGGCGCTCTCATCCACCATATATTGTACCACCAAAACTTCCTTAACGGTGGAACTGGCTTCGATGGGATCAGACAGGGTCGCATCGATAGCATCCAGCTTGAACGATCCGCTGGCGTTGGCCGAGTCGACGTTGATCTCGCCTACCGGAGCCAGTCCGGCCACGTCGCGGCCGGGCATGACATCGGTTATCTGCAGGACAGTCCGATCAAACGTGAATTTCAGACTGACCCCGGCCACCGGTGTGTTGTTGGTCAGGTAGACCCGCGAAACAGCCACTCCACCAGACAAGGCCTTCGAAGTCCTAACGGAAATCTGGTTGATTGCCGGGGCGGGACCGATCGAGACCGGCCCGACCGTAACCGTGCTCAGGTTGCCGTTAAGATCGGCAGAGATAAAGTCGTAATAATACTGCGGACCGGAAGCTACGCCGGTGTCCTCATAGGTCCCGCTGGCACTCGCTACCGGATCGTTGTCCATCACGACGGTAACCGTATCGCTGCTGGTGCGGCGGACGATCTCTATGTAATCCAGGTCCGCATCGCCGGGGTTGGTCCAGCCCAGCATGACGCTGCTGGTACCGGCAGTCGCCGTGGCGGTTTCAACCTCACCGGGAGGCAGGACGTCCAGGGTTACGGTTATCGTTCCGGCGATGAAACTCGTAACCTGCTCGACCAGAGCGCCGTCTGTTTCGATGGCCACTATGCCGCTGGGCGTGATCGTGGTCGAACTGCCCACGGTCAGGCTGTCACTGAGGTCGAACTTCAGCGAGAAAAGCACGGCCGCTGAATTGCCGGCCATGATATACTTCGCACCGGTTAAGTCGTAAAAACCGACCTTGACGCTGTCGCCGGCGGCGATGACGTCGGGTGTCGGGGCGCTGCCGTTCTGCCAGATTGCGGTGTTTGCCGTCACTGAACCGGTCACGTAAGTCAGCCGGGTCTTATCGTACTTCAGCTTGATTTCGCTGGTTGCCACGGCCGACTGGTTGGTAATGAGGACGTTGACTTCGACACCGTCGGCCGCCGGCCCCGCATTCCTGCTCTGCACCTGGATTTCGTAAGGCGCCCGGACCAGGAACGAGCCATTGGTCAGGCTGGTGACAGTCACGTCATCGGTCGAGTAATTCACGTCCCGGGTGGTGACGATACCGCCAACGCCGATAGCACTGACACCGGCGGCAGCGGAATCCTTGACGCCCAGGATGACTGAAAACAGCATGCGCTCAGTGGAACTCGCCGCAATGCTGTCCTCGATGTTGACCGGAAAACCGACGACTTTCAGGGTCGAGTCAGTCGCGATTACCGTAAGGCTGGCGCCGCCGGCAAACAGTGCGCTGCCGAAAACCACGCTGCTCTGGTTGGCTGTGAAGTTCGTCTTGGCGAACGAGAGCGTGGCTTCCACCCCGACGATGGTTTCGGTCGAACGCAGGTAGACCTTGACCGTATCGGAGCCGCCGAGCGGCGCGGCCGCATCAGTGCTCACCCTCAGTCCGAACTTCCCCTGGATATTGAAATTCCCGTTCACCAGGTTCGCCGCATTATCCGTAAAAACGGCGTTTTCATCCACCGTCACCACTATACCCTGGGAGAGGGTCAGTGGATTGGAAGCGGTCTCGGCTGCCCCGCTGGCGGCCATCAAATGCACTCTGGCGATCCAGCGTGCATCGTTCGAAACCGGCAGGGTAGCGGTAGTCAGCGTGTAGAGGCCCACCTTTACCGAGTCGCCGAAATTGGTGACTTCGGTTGTCGGTGAGCCGCCGGTCCAGGCAGCCGAATTCGT
>JAZDIG010000116.1:0-2585 GCA_043805105.1 Candidatus Glassiibacteriota bacterium
CCGTCCGGGTCCGCGATGATGGAATAGACTTCCTGGCTGCCCTCCCCCAGCGGCTGGCGGAAAGTGGTCCACACTCCGCCGTCAAGCCGGCTCACGCCGCCTCCGGCGGTAGCTACCCAGACCTGGCCGGTCCCGGGCGCCAGGGCGATGTCGTTGATGTCGTCGTCGGTAAGCCCGGTGGTGTCTTCACCGCTGCGCCAGTTCCGCCACTGAGCTGACTCCAGGAGCCAGAGGCCCATACCCTGGGTCCCCACCCACAGCCGGCCATCGCCGGAGGCCAGGCAGCTTACCGTGGCGCTTTCCAGTTCCGTCGGCAGGTTTTCAACTTTGCGGACGATGCCCTTTTCGTAAGTGAACAGCCCCTGGTCGGTGCCGATGTAGAGGAGGTTACTATCTGCGGCGGCGACTTCGGTGACGAAGTTGTCTGCAAGGGGGGAATCGGTGGAATCGAGGACTTCGAAGCGGCTGCCATCGTAGATGACGAGGCCCTGTTCATCGGTGGCGAAGGCGAGACGGCCGTCCGGCAGCGGCGAGATACTGAGCACGGTCCCGGTACGAAGGAGCGAACCCTCGGCGAATCTGGCCCAGCGGAAGGCTTCCCGGCGGGCTTCGAGGAAATTCAGCCGCTCGGCGAGCTGCCGGTTCTGCTGCAGCAGTTCAGCCAGCCTGTCGGCATCCCCGGCGTCCTGCGCCCCGGCTGCCGCAGTCAGGCTGGAAAGCGCCGCCACGACCGATACCGCGGTCAATCGGATCAAATATGACACTGCCACCCCTGAGCAGTTACATTCGCCACTGAGAACCCGGTGCCCGGGCCTGACTCATAGTACCCCATCCCGGATACGCCAGTCAAGATAAGTATTTCCGGCATCGTCGTATTCATACCGGCCTTGCGGTCAAAAGGCTTGACTTACCGGCCGCCGGATACTACAAATAATTAAAAGCCCGCCAGAGAACAAAGCCCACGGGTTTGCTTCCGGGATTCGTCAGATGAACCCTTTTCCACTGTTGATCGTTGTCGTCCTCATCGTCATCCTGTCAGTACTCGTCATTCGCAACAGCCGCCGGAAAGATCAGCTCCCGCAGCAGAGAATAATCCGCAGAAACCCGGCAACCGCCGCCCGGCCAAAAGTGGAGCGGTCGGAAGAACCGGCTCCAGCCGAGGCCGAAAGCCGGGAACCGGACATGCTGCTGGAGTCACCCACCGGCTGGAAACCGGCCGAGAGGCCGGACCTCGAGGTGGAAACGCTCTGGCGGCTCGAACATACCATTCGCGATATGCCGGAGGTGGGCCGGGACCAGATGGTTCAGGTAGACTTCGACCTGGAGCCCCGGGAACTGGCCTCGGTGCTCGCCTCCAATCCGTTTTTCGGAGCGAAGATTCTCAAGACGGTCAATTCCGCCGCCTTCGGGCTGCGCTATCACATCGATTCCCTGCAGCGGGCGATTACTTTCCTGGGATACAACCAGGTGAAGAACATCATTTTCCAACACCGGATGGAATCGGGCTTTCACTCCGGAGCGGATACCGGAATAAACATGCTGGCCTTCTGGAAACATTCCAACGCGGTGAGCGTCTGCGCAGACTTCATCCTCAAGGAGGTACTTCGCCGTACCGAGAGGGTAGGCCAGATTACCACCGCCGCCCTGATGCACGACATCGGCTGGGTGGTGTTCGCCTGCTTCGACCGGGACAGAGCCGAAAAGCTTTTTGGCAGGCTGGTCGACGAAAAACCGGAAAACCCGATGGCCCTGGAGCAGGAAGTTTTCGGTTTCAACCACCAGTTGGCGGGCAGGATGCTGGCCGAGGAGTGGAAGATCCCGAAACCGATTTCCGATCTGATCGGGGTGCATCACTGCGGCTCATTCGGGCTGGAGGCCAGGTTCAGGGGTGAGACCGCTTTCGGGGCGTGCGTAGTATCCCGGGCCGAACAACTGGCTGCCGAGTTGGGTTACCAGCATCCGCTGGCCGAGCCGAGGTTCGCCGGGGTGGATTTTTCCGCAGTGCTGGGGGAGAAAGCCGGAACGATCAGCTCTTCCTCGGTCAAGCTGCGCGAGGAAGTGGAACGCACGATGAGATTCATCGAGGAGTTCGAGCGCAGCGCGGACGAAGCCTGACCCGCCAGGGGCAGAAGAGCGATCGGCCGGTACGAATGTTCCCCGCCTGGAAACGCTGGGCGGTATTTTTTTATTCAGCGCGAAGTGCCGACCCCGCGGCGGGCGCAGAGACCGGCCAGCGGACAGCGGGAACAGAAGGGGGAGACGGGCTTGCAGAGGTTCTGGCCGAAGGCGACCAGGAGGTCGTTGTAGATGATCCAGTACTGGCGGGGGAGCTTGCGCCGCAGGGCGAATTCGGTTTCTTCCGGCGTGCGGGTCCGGAGGTAGCCCAGGCGGTTGGAGATTCGGTGGACGTGCGTGTCGACGCAGATTCCCGGTTTACCGTAGCCGAGGGTGATGACGAGGTTGGCGGTCTTGCGGCCCACTCCCTGGAAGCTCAGGAGCTCCTCAAGTTCGTCCGGCACGCGGCCGCAGTATTGATCGACCAGGCGGCGGCAGATCTCGAGGATGTTCCGGGCCTTGGTCTTGTA
>JAZDIG010000117.1:0-4377 GCA_043805105.1 Candidatus Glassiibacteriota bacterium
CGAGGCGGTCACCCGGGCCGCTATCCGGGCGGCCAAGGCCAGTGATGCGCCGATCAAGTTCGCCGCCACGCTCAACCAGGTGGACACCGATGGCGGCTACACCGGCTGGACCCAGCCGGAGTTCATGGAGCTGGTGCGGCGGGAGGTGGACGACACCGGCTACCAAGGCCCGGTAATCGTCGCCCTGGACCACGGCGGCCCCTGGCTTAAAGACAAGCAGACAACTGAAAAGTGGCCACTCGAGCGCGCCATGCAGGGAGTCCGCGACAGCCTGGCCGCCTGTATCGATGCCGGCTACGACCTGCTGCATATCGACCCCACCGTGGACCGCGAATTACCGCCTGGAGAGAACATCAAAATCGAGACGGTGGCAGCGCGCACGGTGGAATTGATCGCGCACGCCGAAACCCACCGCCGCAGCCAGGGCCTGCCGCGGATCAGCTACGAGGTGGGCACGGAGGAAGTCCACGGCGGGCTGGCCGACCTCTCCGCTTTCCGCAAGTTCCTCTCCAGCCTCGAAGAAGGTCTGGCCGGCCAGGGCCTGGAGGAGGTCTGGCCCTGCTTCGTGGTGGGCAAAGTGGGCACTGACCTGCACACTACTCTCTTCGATCCGAAAGTGGCCGAAACGCTGGTGGAGATCGCCGCCGAATACGGCTCGTTCATCAAGGGCCACTACACCGACAGTGTGGAAAACCCGGAAGCTTACCCCGCCAGCGGCATGGGCGGAGCCAACGTGGGCCCGGAATTCACCGAAGCCGAATACTTTTCGCTCAGGAAACTCTGCCTCACCGAAAACGAATTCCTGCGGCAGGGAAAGTTTGAAAGCGGCTCGGAGCTGATGCAGGCCCTGGAGGCGGCGGTAGTCAGAAGCGGGCGCTGGGAGAAATGGCGGCTGGAGGACGAAAAGGGCAAGCCGTTCGGCGAGCTGGCGCCGCTGCGACGGGAATGGCTGGTAAGGACCGGCTGCCGCTACATCTGGACCGACCCCCAAGTGCTGAATGCCCGCCAAAGACTGTACCAGAACCTTTCCGGCATGGGGATCGACGCCGAGGGCCAGGTGATCGGTGCGGTCGAGCACAGCATGCACAAGTATTTCGACAAGTTCAACCTGCGGGGCACGCTGAAAAGGATAGAGAAGGAGCTGGAAACGGGGTTGTGAAGCGCTTTCGGGAGTTCAGGGTATTATGAGGGGGATGGTCCGGGGACCGTCCCTTTTTTATAACCGGCACCGGGGAAATGCGGTCCCGTGCGCAGAATTGAACCGCTCCACCGCCCGGTTGAGCGCCCGGATGATTTCGGCGTCCAGGTCATCGTTGTCCGCCAGACGCTTTCCCGCGGAATCCACCTGGCAGGGCACGTTGTTCACGTAGTGCACCGGCAGGCCGTAATTATCGTGGATGTACTTCGCCCCCTCCACTCCCCGGGCCTTGATTTCGATCAGGAAAACTTCAGGCGGGTTCGCGCTTTTCACCAGGCTGTCGATGTCGGCCACCATCGCCGTATGGCGGGCCAGGGTGAAACTGGTCTTGACGACCTTTACCCCGTACCGCTGTTCGAGCGCTCCGGCCAGGCGCTTTTCCACGTTCGGCGGCGCGGTGGTGAAGTAGGCCGCCCGCTTGCCTTTCAGGTTTTCGACCGCGGCCGGCTCGCCGATCACCTCCGGCTCGAAGCGCGTCCGCAGGATTTTAGCCTCCCGCAGCCGTCCGGTCAGCACTTTCTCCACCCGGGCCGTCTTTTCCGGCGAGGCGGTCTCCGGCTGGCAGTGGGCCAGGATCACCAGGTCGGTGGTGTCCAGGCCGGGAAAATCCTCCAGCAATTGTTCATCGGTGTCGGCCGGGACGAGCATGAGGGTGCCGTCGACTTTCACCGGCGGGTGCTCCCCCCCGGACCCCTCGTGCAGGATGAAGTCGCCGGCGCAACCATTAGCCGCCTCGATTCCCAGGGCCACGTTCGACACGGCGAATTCGTGGAAGTAGCCGGCCCCGGCCCGTCTGCAGCCGATCACGTACATTTTCGGCGTTTCCCGGCCCGGATTGGCCTTTTCCCAGGCATCCAGATACTGGCTCAGGATCAGGGCGTCCTCGTAGACGTCGCTGGCTCCGTGCAGGCCGAAAGTCAGGAGCCGTTCGAGGAAATCCGGGCGGAAGCGCCGGCCGTAGAGCTCTTCCAGTCCCAGCTCTCCGGCCGGCCGGCTGTCTGCCGGGACGTGGTGGATCGACAGTACCGGCGGGCTGGGCGGGCCGCCGCGTGAATGGGTGATGGTGATCGAGTTCCAGGGTGTGCGGAAGCCCCGCAGGCCGCTGATCAGGGCGGCCACGTAAACGCCGAACGCGGTTTTGCCCACGCGCTTGTCGGTGGCGTAGAGGCCCACGCTGGGCTTGGCGATCTCCACCTCGACGCGGCTCTCGGCGAATACCGTTCCGCCGGCCACGTAAGCGGCCCCGTAGCCCACCGCCACCTGGGCGAAACGGTTCATCAGCCGGCGGTTGACCTGGGGCGAACCGGAAAGCTGGACCACCAGGTCGATATCCCGGGCCGCCAGGGCCCGGTGCAGGCCCTCCACCGGGTCGGCTTTCCCGCTTTCGACGTTACCCGCGAAGATCACCTCCACCCCGAACGCCTCGGTAAACTCGCGGCTGAACGAGGCGGCGTCCTTCATTTTTTCCGTGCCGCCGATCCAGACCAGCCGGATAGGTTGGAAACCGAGGCTGGCGGACAGCTCCCGGATACCGCTGATCGAATTATCTGCCTTGTGCACCCCATCGATCAGCACCACCGCCCGTCGCTGCGGCGAATTCATCGGTGCGCCTCCTGCCAGGTGTTCGCTGAGGTTGCCGGCCGGTCAGGTCTCTTCCAGTTCGGCGGCGGCCGCCCCGCTTATCTTGTTCTGCTGAATCAGCCGGATGATGAGGTCCTGTTCGCCGGACTTGAGATTGAGAAACTGGAGGTGTACGTTCCAGAGGTTTTTTTCGATCCCGCGCTCCTCGATCCTGACCACCTTACCCAGCACGTCGCTCATCTGGTTTTCCTCGCTCAGCGGGAGGTCGAAAGTCAGCAGGTCGTTCTTGTAAAGCTGGCGGCCGGTGATCACCAGCAGTCCGCCCCCGCCGATATCGACCACTTTTCCCTCGGACAGCTCATCCACTTCCTCGGTGCCAGGATGATAGCGGCTCTCCGGGTCCTCGTTCCAGGCGAACCGGCGATAGCGGATGGGGATGCTGCACGAAACCCGGAAGAACATCCGCGACTGCATCCGCTTGATCTTATCGGCGTGCGCCAGGACCAGGAAGTACTCGTCCTTTTTCAACACTTCGCGCAGCGTATGTGTCTCGAATTCGTAATAGCCGTCGTCCGACCGGTTGAACGAGACCTTGACCGGATGATCTTTCTGCATGAGGAAGTAGGTGCTCCGGTAGCTGGGGTTGACCACCGTGATGGCATGGGCATCCACGTCCAGAACCGCCGAAGTGAAAGAGTAGGTGCGGTTGTTGAAGCTGAACTGGAGGGTTACGCTCTGGCCGATCTTGAGCTGGATGGTGCTGGTGATATTGCCGAAGTGGTAAGCCACTTCGCCGAAGAGCTTTTTGCGCAGGGCGAAGACACCGTCGAGTTGGCGGCGGGCCTGGGCATCGTGTTCCGACTTCGATACCAGATCGTGCATCAGGGGCCCGAACAGGCGGTGGAACTCGCGGATCGAGATAAATACCAGGCTCGGCTTGATCCTGGTTCTGCCGGCGGCGATCTTGGTGATAAGCTCGAGCTCGTTGCGGGTGAGTCCGTGCTGCTTGGCGGCCTTGAGCAGGGATTTGTGCTCTCTGAGCTTATTCAAAAACGAATGCAGGACTCCGGCGAGGACTATCAGTCCGATGGAGGCCAGGATGGTGATGATAAAAAGTGTCACATCCTCGGTACTGGGATGGGGCAATTGCATGCCCCTCAGTATATCGCGAAAACTATCGTCCATCTGAGGCCGATCTCCGGCGAAGGCTTAGTACAGGTTTTCTTAAATATGGTTACGTTGCACTCAATTGAATTTCCCTGCGATTACGCCGAATCATATGCCTGGTGTTATTTCTATCGTAGGGGCGAACCCCTGTGTCCGCCCACCGCTGGTGGATCCGGGCGCATACGCGGGTGCGCCCCTACATGAGGTACTTTTTTGGGCAATGCTCGAATTACGAACACAAAATTTAGGCCCTGCAAATATTATACGGCAACTCGCCCGCTGGAGTAAAAAACGTCCCCGTAACTGAGAATTAAAGCACTTAGTCGGGATGGCTGCCGTCATCTTCATGATCTACCAGGGGTGAGAGAATGTCAAGGTTTCCGCTGTGTCCCAGCGCCCGCAGGAAGCGCGAGATAATCAGCTCCTCGACC
>JAZDIG010000118.1:0-4638 GCA_043805105.1 Candidatus Glassiibacteriota bacterium
TTTCTGCTGGAAGGCGGCGGCCTCCGTGAATTGGCTACGCCCATCGACTCCCCGGAGATCGTGCCTGTACTTTCCGGTTGCGGGATTCGCCTGCCCTGGTACGCGTCGCGAACCGCCGGCCTGCGCGCCGAGGGGAAGACCGACCGGGTGTTCTTCGCCGATGAAAGCGAGGCGGCCCGCCTTTTCTCCTGATCCACCCATACACGGCTGAATTCCCTGCCATACAGCCAATGAGGCCGGAACAAAGCTCGCCGCGGATCAGTATAAGAGGTAATTTATGCCGTTCCAACTGATTCTCTTATCCTGAGTTGCCTTGAGGCCCGAAGGCGATTAAAATAGAATTGTGCCGGTTTCTACGCCTGGCAGTCAAAGGGGGTATGAGGTGGACCGACTCCTGGACCGCGGCTTTTTTTGTAAGAGGAAGTTTTCCGGCCTGATCCCGGCCGCAGCCCTGGCCGTTCTCCTGCAGGCTTCCGGACTGCCGGCGCAGTTCGAGGGTTTCGGCAAAAACAAGGTACAGTACAGCGATTTCGGCTGGCGCGTCCTGGCCGGCGAGCATATCGACCTCTATTACTACCCCGAGGAAGAAGAAATCGCCTACCTGGCACTCAAGGAGGCGGAGGAAGCCTACGAAGCCTTGTCGTTCAAGTTCAATCACCACGTTTTCCGCCGGGTCCCGCTGATTATCTTTAGCTCCCACACTTACTTTCAGCAGACTAACACCGTCGAAAGCTTCATCCCCGAGGGAGTCGGCGGCTTCACCGAATTCCTCAAGGGCAGGGTTGTGCTCCCGTTCAACGGCTCGTTCGAGGACTTCCGGCACGTGCTTTGGCACGAGATGGTGCACGTGTTCCAGATCAGCAAGGCGAACCAGAGCTACCGGATCAAGCCCAGGGGGCAGAAAGCCCGCTTCCCGCTCTGGTGGACCGAGGGTCTGGCCGAATATTTCAGCACCCAATGGAACACGCAGTCCGACTTGTACGTGCGTGACCTGGTGCTCAACAACCGGATCCCTCCCATCGAGAACCTCGATGTCCTGGCCGGCGGCGGCATTATCTACAAGCTCGGCGAATCAATTCACCACCTGCTGGCCGAACGTTACGGCGATGAGGGGTTCGTGCGGATGTACGAAAACGTCCATCAGTTCTCGGACTTCAAAGACCTGTTCGAGTACGTCTACGGGGAAAAGTTCGAGGAATTCGGTGTCAGATGGCAGCACGAGCTGAAAAAGCGCTACTACCGGGACGTGCTGGACAAGGAAGAAATGAAGATCGCCGACATCACGGACGTCGCCACCAAAAGTTGGGCCAACATGCACCCCTCGGTTTACCGCTCGCCCAAAAGCGGCAAGCAGCGCGTGGTGTTCGTGTCGCCCCGCACGGGATATCTGGACATCTACAGCGTGGAGCTGGCGGAACATGAAAAGGACCGCAAGAAACACGTCGAGGGGGGTAGAAACGCCCAGTTCGAATCCTTCCATCCGTTCCAGACCCGGATGGATGTCAATAACCGGGGGCGGCTGCTGTTTTCGAGCAAGTTTCACGAGAAGGATGCCCTTTTCATCTGGGACCTCGAACGCAACAGGAAAATCAAGGATTACAAGTTCAAGGGACTGGTCGGGATCAGCGCGCCGAGCTGGGGGCCGGACGAAAAAACTATCGTTTTCAGCGGACTCAGCGTAGCGGGTTTCAGCGACATCTATCTTTTCGATCTGTCTTCCGAACGCCTCACCAAGCTGACCAGCGACCGCTACGCCGACGACTATCCGGACTTTTCGCCCGACGGCCGCTACGTCGTTTTCAGCTCGGACCGCACGGTTTACGGCGATAAGGGCCTTACCAACCTGTTCCTCTACGACATGGAAACCCGCAAGATCAAGTACCTGACCATGGGCCGCTGGAACGACACCCAGCCGCGATTCAACGCGGACGGCAGCCGGATCGCCTTTGTCAGCGACCGTAACAGCCTGCCGAATATCTATATGGTCGACCTCCACGGCACCGGCGCCCAGTTAACCAATTTCTACAATGGTATGTTCGGCTTCGACTGGACCGCCGCAGACAGCGGATTCTGCTTCACCGCACTGAACGCCTACACCTTGGGCATCCATTATCTGGCCATGCCCGACACGGCGGTCGATTCGATCGCGCTCGACCGGGAGACCAAGGTCGTGCAGTGGGACTGGGAGGACTACAAGGAGAAAGTGGAAAAACACAAGGCCGAGCAGCAGCCTTACAAGCGCGACTTCACGCTCGATTTCGCCTACGCCCAGGTGGGATATGCGCCCACTCCTTACTACACTTCCAGCACTTACGGCCAGGCGCTCCTGATGTTCAGCGATCTGATGAGCGACGAGCTGATCCTGATCGCCGCCGGTAATTCGGCCACCAGCACGGATGATTTCTGGGACAGCTTTAACGGAGCCGTCACTTATTACAATCGCAAAACCCGGGTCAACTACGGCTATGGCGCTTTCCGCTTCGCCGGCCGCTTCGTGGACTTTATCCGCGACGAGCTGTATTACGAAAAAGACCACGGTGTGTTCGGGCTTTTCAGCTACCCGTTTTCGACCTATTACCGGATCGAGACAGGGATGAGCATCATGAAGAGCTACCGGGAGGACTTTTTCCTCAACTTCACTCGTGACTCGTGGCTGGTATCCAATTCGGTCTCCTTCATCAAGGACACCTCGATCTACATCCCGTACGGCCCGATCGACGGAGAGCGCTGGCACCTGGGCATGGCCCTCACCACCGATCTCTCCAAGGGCCGTACCGACAACATTTCATTGTTGTGCGACCTGCGGAAGTATATTAGATTAACGACTTACAGCGCCTTTGCGGTCCGTCTGCAGACCCATTACAGCGGCGGGAAGATTCCGTTCCGCCACGTGATGGGGGGGAGCTGGTCGCTGAGAGGGTACCCGCGCTGGTCGATAATCGGTTCGCGCAGCCTTCTGCTCAACCAGGAGCTGCGTTTCCCGATCTACCATCAGCTCGATGTCTGGCTGGGGATCGGCCGGCTGCCGCTGCCTGGAATAGAAGGCGCGCTCTTTTTCGACGTGGGGAATGCCTGGGACAAGGGTCAGGAGTATCCGGGGCTCCTGGCCAGCACCGGGTTCGGGTTCCGCATGAGTCTGGGCGGGCCGCTGGTCCTCCGGCTCGACCGCGCCCGCCGGATCAACTGGCTTAAAGACCTGGGGTACGGCCGCCCGGAGTTTAGCAAGAAGTACTATACGAATTTCTTTTTCGGTTACGATTATTGAATGAGAATCCGCTGCCCTCATTGCAAGCGCCTGTTCGATTATGAACCGTCTGCCGGACCGGCAAAATGCCCGCATGAGGACTGCGGATGGGAATACGGTGTGGGCCCGAAGAAAGAGGCTGTCCGGCCTGAGAGCGGCGGGGAAGCCGCGGAAGCGGTTACGGTCGAATTGACCGGTCCGCCGGCCCTGATCCGTGACGAATCTCTGCCGGTCGCTTCAGGTAAATCACTGCCCGCCAGACAGAACCCGCTGCGGAACCTGCCGCCGGCCGGCACCGTCCGCTGTCCTTCCTGCCGCAACATCATTCCTGATTCGGCTGTCAGGTGTCCGGCCTGTGATCTCGACCTGGAAGCGGCGTTCGGCGAAAAAGAGGGTGTGCGCGCCGTATTCGACGTCTCCGGCGACATCACTTTTACGCCCCGGATGGTGGCGCTGCTCTTCGTGGCCACCCTGGCGGCGTTCCTGGCTTTTACCTGGATAATTTCCCACCGCAACCGTGGGCCTGACTTCGTTCCGCTGGTGCTGACCAATGAGTCGGGCCAGGAGGCCGGCGGCGCGGGATTCGAGAAGTCGCTGCAGGGAGTGTCCTTCGCCCAGCTCAAGCAGGAGTTCCTCGATGCCCGGACTACCGACCTGCGCCGGGAGGTGCTGCAGAAGAAGATCACCGGCCAGCGGGTAATCTGGTCCGGAATCATCAAAACCGTCAGCCCGGCCCAGTCCGGCTACCGGCTGGAAATAGTCATGGAGGACGTCCACTCGAACAGCTTCGTCTCCCTGTCGGCGATCAGCAATCCAAGTAACGACCGCCTGATCGCCAACATCAGCCGGGGCCAGAAGGTAATGTTCAGCGGCCGGATTGCCGGTTTCGATACCGGTGGATCAACCGCTGCGTTCGACTATTTCCTGATCCGGCTCGATGACGGTCTCCTCCTGGAATAGAAATAGTTGCTTAACGGGTAACTTTGAATAAAGATTGAGCACATATTCAGAGGCTAATCGATGAGTAAGGGAAGAAAAGATAAAGCGGTAGTGCCGCACACCGAGAAAATCCTCGGGCGCGCCGAGCTTGCCGTTGCCCTGGAGGCCGAACGGGCCGCCGGCCGCAGGATAGTCTTCACCAATGGCTGTTTCGACATCATCCACCCGGGCCACGTGGCTTACCTCGAACAGGCGGCGTCCCTGGGCGACGTGCTGGTGTTGGGCCTCAATTCGGACGATTCGGTCAGGCGGCTCAAGGGCCCTCGACGGCCGATCAACCCCCAGGCTGACCGGGCGCTGATGCTGGCCGGACTGGCCAGTATCGACTACGTGACATTCTTCGAGGAAGACACCCCGCTGGAGCTGATTTTGGCCGTGAAGCCGGACGTGCTGGT
>JAZDIG010000119.1:0-2189 GCA_043805105.1 Candidatus Glassiibacteriota bacterium
CCAGGGGCGGGCCTTGCCGGCGAAGCCGGCCGGTGGTTATCCCGTTGCCGCCGCCGGCTTCCAGGAGCTTCATCAGCTCGAACGCCACCGCGCCGTCGGAGAGCTCCCAGTCGTTGTTGTAGCGTCCGGCGAGCTTGAACAACCCGGTCTCCTCCCCGGTGACCAGGGTCTCCCGGCCGGAAACGCCCAGCACCCGGTTGAAGTAGTACTGGACGGTGAGGCTGATCACTTCCCGGAACGACCCCGACACCTCCACCAGCACGCCGTCCACGTCTAAAAGGACCGCATCCGCGGTTGCCAGCTCGACCGGCAAACCGGCTTCGCTGGTCAATAGTCCATCGGAGATCCAGCGGTATCCAGCCACCTGCGTCAGCTTCATCCCACCGCCTCCCGCATAGCCAAAACCAGGGCCGCGTTGTCTCCATCCGTGCCCACCGTGATCCGCAGGCAGCGGGACAGGCCGGGATAACCGGTGACATCCCGTATCAGCACTCCGCGTTCCAGGAGCCGCCGGAAAACTGTCTGAGCGCTGATTTTTTCGAATTCCACCAGCACGAAATTGGTCTGGCTGGGATAAACCCGGACGCCGACCAGAAGCCCGAGCTCCCGCTCCAGGTAGCTCCGGCCCGTCTTGATCGCCTCCACCCGCTCCCCGATCAGCTCCGGCATTTCGAGGAGAGTGAGGGCGGCGAGCTGGGTGAGAAAGTTCACATGGTGCGGAAGCTGCACCTTGGCGATTTCCGCCGCCAGCTCCGGGGCGGCCAGCAGATAGCCGAAACGCAGGCCGGCCAGGCAGAACGCCTTGCTGAACGTGCGCAATAACACCAGGTTCGGGCAGGTATTCAGGAGCCTGAAAGCATTGTCCTCGGCGAAATGCATATAGGCTTCGTCCACCACCACCAGCGCCTCCACCGCCGAGGCGATCCGTTGGATGTCCACGGTCGGCACCAGACCGCCGGTGGGATTGTTCGGCGAACAGAGGACCACCGCCGCCGCCCGGTGTTCCTGCGCCAGGGATATTACCCGGTCCGGCTCCACCGAAAAGTCGTCGCCGGCCAGGTCGAAAGCCACGGGCCGGCCGCCCAATACCTGCACGTTCTGGCGGTAGAGGCTGAACGAGGGTTGGGGGTAAAGCACGGCCTCACCCTCGGCCACCGAAGCCAGCAGCGAGTGGAAAATCAGCTCGTTGGACCCGTTGCCGATCAGCACCCCGCCTTCGGTGTGTCCCACGTAGCCGGCCAGGGCTCTTTTGAGCGGCGGTTCGAACTCGTCATGGTAGCGCTGCCATAAAAGCTCCCGGCTGTGCGCCAGGATCTTCTCCTTGACTTCCGGCGACAGGTCGAACGGGCTTTCGTTCAGGTCGAGCTTGATCCGGTATTCGTGGCAGGGAGACCGGTAAGGTTTCAGCTCCCTGATCTGCCGGCGGATCAGCTTTTCATAAAGGTTCGCCGTTTTCATTTTTTTCTGGTCCTGATTTCCATCGAGCGGGCATGGGCTTCCAGGCCCTCGGCCCGGGCCATCACGGTCACCGGCCCGGCCGCGCGGTCGAACGCCCGGCGGTTATACGAAATCACGCTGGTGCGCTTGAGGAAAAGGTGCACGCCCAGGGGCGAAAAGCAGCGCGCCGACCCGCCGGTGGGCAGCACATGGTTGGGGCCGGCCCAGTAGTCGCCCACCGCTTCCGGGGTGAGCGGGCCGAGGAACACCGCGCCGGCGCTGCGGACCAGGCCGAACGTTTCCCAGGGATCGGCCACCAGCAGTTCGAGATGCTCCGGGGCGAACCGGTTCGCCAGCTCGGCTGCATGTTCGATTGAGCGGGCGATAAGGATGGCTCCGAAATTCTTTACCGATTCCCCGGCGATTTTCTTTTTCGGCAGGGAAGAGAGCTGTTTGGACACTTCCACGGCCACTTTCCTGGCCAATGTGCGGCTGACAGTCACCAGGAGCGCCCCGGCCCGTTCGTCGTGCTCGGCCTGGCTCAGCAGGTCGGCCGCCACCCAGGCCGGGTCCGCGGAATCGTCCGCGATCACCACAATCTCGCTGGGTCCGGCCAGCATGTCGATATTGACCCTTCCGTATACCATTTTTTTAGCCGCGGTGACATAAATGTTCCCCGGGCCGGCGATCACGTCCACGGCCGGGATGGCGGCGGTGCCGTAAGCCGCGGCGGCTATCGCCTGGGCCCCGCC
>JAZDIG010000120.1:0-6762 GCA_043805105.1 Candidatus Glassiibacteriota bacterium
TGGATTTGCAGGAACTATATCAGGAAATAATCCTCGACCATTACCGGTCGCCGCGTAACCGCTGCGAGCATCTGGAGGAGGGCAAGTGCGTCAGGCACGAAAATCCTCTTTGCGGCGACGAGCTTTCCCTCAAGGTGGTAGTGGGCCGGGAGGACGGCAAAATTGAAGATATCAGCTATGCCAGCCAGGGCTGCTCGATCAGCCAGGCCTCGGCCTCGATGATGAGCGAGGCGGTCAAGGGCTTGGATAAGGACCGGGCGCTCGAACTGGCCGAAACCGTGCGGCTGATGATGCACGGGGAAAAGCCGAAAGAAGACCTGGGGGACATCGAGGCCCTGCAGGGGGTGGCGAAGTTCCCGGTGAGAGTCAAGTGCGCCCTGCTGGCCTGGATGGCCCTGCGGGACGCCCTGACCAATGGCAAAACACAGATAGGAAACAAAGATGGGCGCGATTGATGCGGTCAAGGTGCGGGAGTTCCTCAAGGCTGTCGAGGACCCCGAATTCGAGATCGACATCGTGAACCTGGGCCTGGTCTACGACATCAAGATCGAGGGCAACAAGGCGACGATCCTGATGACCCTCACTTCGATGGGCTGCCCGACCGCGCCGCTGATCGAGGACCGGGTGAAAAAAGCGGCCAAGCTGGTGGAGGGGATCGACGAGGCGGAGGTGGAATGGACTTTCGACCCGCCCTGGGGCCCGGAGTTCATCACGGACGAAGGCCGGGACATCCTCGAAGCCCTGGGGTATCTGTGAAGGCCAGGCGGTTGCACCTGAAAGCGGGTGATTAAAAGCGGGCGGACGCCGATATCTCTTACGAAAGACGGCACCCTATGTAGGGGCGCAGCATGCTGCGCCCGGACCCACCAGCAGTGGGCGGCCACTGGGGGCCGCCCTTACAAAAGCTAAACTTGTATTTTGGACAACGAACGGGCACGGCATGCCGTGCCCCTACGGCATACCCAGATCCATCCTACCAATCCCATCCTAATTATCCGCAGCATTTCCGTATCCAGGTGGAAGCCGAGCGAGGCCGGATAATCGGGCTGCATGCGCCGGCCGCAGAGCCTGCGGCTTGAAAGGGCCGGGGCATTCGATTAATATTAGCGCACCCAGGGAAATTACTGGCGGCCACGGGGGGCCGCCCCTACAAAAGCCACTTTACGGCATGCCAGGGAGACAAAAATAAATCCGAGTTTTGGGGCGGTTCGCGAACCGCCCCTACATTCGCTCCGTGGGCAAATTCCAGGAATAAAACTCCAAAGAATTCTTGAAGATAAAAATTAGATAGAAAGTTCCAGGAGGATATCGGTTGGCAAGCGGCAGTGATGAAAAGGCCAGACTCGCACAGTTGCTCTGCGAATCGATCTCGAAAACCCTGAACCAGTACGCGGGGCAGAACCCGGGTTCAGGGCTGAGGGTCGATGACGTGCGCGAGATCCTGACCAGGATCATCGATTACCTGGATATCGCCGACATAACCGGATTCGGCCCCTGGAAAAAGTGACCGGCCCGGTTTCGGTTAACGGCTCAGGCTGAGCTTCCAGGTGTCGGCCGGCGGCGAACCGGCCGGAGCGCTCAACATGATGCGGTTGAGATGGTCGCCCCAGGCGGAGGTTAGGCGCTGGTCATCGAGGCTGATTCTTTCGCAGCGCGCCTGGAGCTTGCCGGCCGGATAGACGAGCTTGAGGTCGATCCGTTCGTTGTTTTTCCCGGTCAGGTTCAGATGGATTTCACCCGGCCGGCTCAGGTCCGCAGCGCAGGGCGTCATCAGGCTCAGCATCAGCCCGCCTTCTCTTCTGCTCAATCTGAACTTCTCTTCCAGGCTCACCCGGCTGCCGCGCTCGAGTTTCAGCGTGCGCTGCCAGCTCTGGACTCCAGCGGCCTGCGGGTAAGTATCCGCGATATCCAGGGAGAATCGGGCCGAGGAGCGGTCGGCCTGGTAGCTCACCTCTTTCGCCGCGTATTCCCGGCCTTCGTGCTGCATCACGCCGTTGATAGTGGGCAGGTTGTGGTAGGCCGACTGCATGGTCCAGATTTCGTAGCGCTGGTCCGAGAAGGTCTGGCGCGTGTACTCTCCCACGCCCGCATCCACCAGCACGGGCAGGCCGTCGTAGTAAACGATGAAATTGCCCACATCGTTGTGGTTGTGGCTTTCGGCGTTATGGCCGCCCTTGGCCGCCAGGTAGAGGCCTTGCGCCGAACCCTCGCGGGAGCGGGCCGCCATCACCTGGATTCCGTCCAGCCAGGCGTCACGGACGTAAGGCGGGTTGCCATTGGCCGCGGCCAGCTCGCCGATGATTGTCAGGCCGGGCAGGCAGTGGCCCAGATCGCGTTCTGTGGCCGGTCCCTGCTTCAAGCTCGCGGAAGCGGCCCAGGCGCCCAGCGAAACCAGGTTCGGGTCGGCGATTCTTTTGCCGTAGCGATATATCAAGTCGCCGTCGATTCCCACTTTCGCGGGTGCATCGGCGAAGTTAATGAAGTACCGGTCGTCGATATGGGCGCGATAGATATAGCGGCCCATGTTCCGGATCAGCGGGTAGTCGTAGACGTCGATTTTTCCGCCGGTGGCGCTGTAGAGCAGCTCGAGGCAGTCGAAGAGCGAGGCCCCGGCCCGGCCCCAATAGCTCGGGCCTTCATCGCAGCCGCCGTCCGGACGGTAGGAGGCGATGAAGCGGTCGAGGCTCCGGGTGGACTTGGCCACCGCCTCGATCCGCCTGCCGCCGTCGCGTTCGAGCAGCAGGTTGGCGGTCAGCCAGTTCGAATTGCACCACGGGTTCCAGTTGTTGATGTGATCGCCGGTGAATCCCAGCCACCAGAAATCGTTCCGCTCGAAGCAGGGATTCAGTACCCGCCGGTTCGCCTCATCCACGCAGCGCGCCCGGATGAGAGGGGAGACCTCATCGAGACGGTCGCCGACCAGGTAGACGGTCCAGGCCACCAACGACACCGTTTCCGCGCTGAACAGGTCCACTACCGGTTCGGCCACGTCCGGCAGGCCGCTTCCCGCCCGCTGGAGGCCGAGGTGCGCCGGGAGCACCCAGCTCGATTCCTCCAGGATCAGCCACAGCCCGTTTACTATCTCCTCGACAAAACGTCCTTTACCCTCGATCAATTCGGCCAGCACCAGGTCGACCAGCCGGCTCCGGCGCTCGAAATACGGCCGTTCGTAGTTGCCCGGTTCCCGTTGACCACATACTGCAGGAATAGCGAGGCGGGCAAGGCAGGCCACGGTTGGCCCAGCGCCTGTTCGGCCCTGGCCACCTGCGCCTTTTTAAACTCCTCGGGCAGAGACTGCCAGAAATCGCGGTCCTTGTACCTGGCAAAGGGTTTCCAGTCGGCGGCGGGAATCAGGTTCTCCCGGAGGAATTGGGCCCCGTAGAGATCGGCCAGTACCGGCGCATTTTTCCCGGGCGCCGCCGCCATAGCAGCGGTGGAGGAAATGAAAAACAAGGCTGCGAAAAGAGCTGTCAGGATGCGGGTTTTCATAGCGGCCTCGGAAGGGAATATTGTGTAAGTCCGGGCTTTGACACTGGATTTGGGAGTTGCAGCTTCAATCTAACGCGACCCGGATTGACAGACAAACAAATTACTGGAAGGTAACCTCGGCGGGTTCTCATTACAGAGTGGTCAGAATATACCGAAAGCGTTTCCTTTGTAACCAAAGTAAAAAGAAGTTACCACAGAGGGCATATGATTATTTACATCAAAGCGCAAAGATATTATTCAGACTTCTTTTGGTGGCAAAAGAAGCAAAACCATTTCTTTCATAACTGAAAGAAACAAAGGTTATTCCCGGCACTTGAGTCTTCTACTCCGCTCCATCGGTGGTCGCCTTCGAGGACTCCTCAGCACATCCCCCCGATCCCGTCCTCGAAATGGCCTGCCTGCCTGTGGAATCATCCAGCGGGCCACGATGGAAATTGCGAGGCTGCTACGCGCTCCAACAGGAGAATCCCAAGACTTCAGGGCTTTTACAGCCTATGAGGGCGCAGCCCCCACAAAATCAGGGTACCCTTACAGCGGGACGCCCGGGCCGGCCGTACAGGCACGGCATGCCGTGCCTGTATGTAGTATAAAAATAATTTCTCGAAGACAGGTAACAGCGTATATTGTGAGCCGGAGAGATATTCTCAAGCGGAATGTATACTCAAGCGAAGAATACAAAGGTCAGCTTTTTTTAGGGCGGCCTCCCGTAGCAGCCCACTGCTGGTGGGTCCGGGCGCAGCCCCGATAAAATCGGGGCGCCCCTACAATGGGTGCCGTCTTTCGTATTGGCAGTAAAGTCGGAGTGGGGTCAATCAAGGAGACTGTCATGCGAGCTTTCATCCAGGTACTCTGTGTCGCCGGGTTACTCGCCGCCGTACCCGGACCGGGAATGTCGGCGGCAGCCCGCCAGGTGATCGACTTGAACGGCACCTGGGAGTTCGAGCAGACCGCCGGCGCTTTCCCGCCGGCCAAATTCACGCGCCGGATACCGGTGCCGGGCCTGGTTTTCCTGGCAGAACCGCGGATCGAACAGTACGATGCCTACTATGCCGGCACGTACGAACCGCGCTACAACTGGTACCGCCGGAAGTTTGTCGTCCCGGCCGGACTTAAAGGCAGCCTGGCCACGGTCACGCTGCTCAAGAGCAAGTACGTGACCCGGGTCTATCTCAACGGGATCGACCTGGGCCGCTCGATCGCCTGCTACACCCCGGTGGAATTTCCGGCAGGCGGGGCGGTGCGTTTCGGCGCGGAAAACGAGCTGCTGATTTCGGTGGGCGACCGCAAGTGGCTGCCCAGCGAGGCGGCCGGCAGCACAGACAAGGAAAAGGTCACCTACTGGCCGGGAATCTGGGACGATGTTTCGGTGTCCTTTACCGGCAATTTCAGGATAGACCGCCTGCTCGTGCTGCCGGAAGCCTCCGCGGGCCGGGCGAAAATCAAGGTGCGGATACGTTCATTTCAGCCGGCGCAAATCCGCTACGGCGACACGATGCTGGACAGTTGCCGGGTGGAAGCGGTAGTCCGTGAGAAGAACAGCAATAAGATTGTGGCACGCCCGCAGGTGGTTAACGTCGCCATTAAAAGAGACAACCTGACCGTGGTAGAAATCAAGGCTCCGGTGGAGAACCCCCGCCTCTGGACGCCGGACGATCCTTTTCTTTATACAGTCTCCGTGGCCTTGAAAGACCTCGCCGGCGGGTCCAGCGACCAGCTCGAACGGGATTTCGGCCTGAGGGATTTTTCCCGGGACGGCCGCCACTTCACCCTCAACGGCGACCGGATAAACCTGCGCGGCACCAATGTTACCCTGCACCGGTTTTTCGAGGACCCGGAATGCCGGGCGCTCCCCTGGGACAGGCAATGGGTGAAGAAGCTCCTGGCGGACATCCCCAAAAGCGTGGGGTGGAACGCCATGCGGGTCTGTGTCGGCATAGCGCCTTCGCATTGGTACGAAATCGCCGACAGTTGCGGCCTGCTGCTGCAGAACGAATGGCTCTACTGGCAGAACCACGGCTGGAACGACCAGATCCGCCAGGAATATACCGACTGGGTCTGGACCGATGGCAGCCACCCCAGCATCGTGATCTGGGATGCGATCAATGAAAACTGGGACGACTACGTGGGCAACGAGCTGATCCCCGAGCTGAAACGTCTCGACCCCACCCGCATCTGGGATGCGGGCTACATGACCAACCGGGACATGGCGCTGGATGAAATGGACGAGCCGCATCCTTATGAGATCGGGGGCCACCGTACCGGCTACCGCGACAACCCGGAAGACCCGCCGTATCCCCTGGGAGACCTGAACTACTGGCCTCGGCAATGGGCCTCGATCCAGTCCAGCAGCGCGGCCCAGCTGGTGAACGAATACGGCTGGGTCTGGCTCTGGCGGGACGGCCGGCCGGCCAAGCTGACCGAAGGAGTCTATGCATACTACCTGGGGAAAGACGCCACTCCGGAACAGCGACGCAGTTTCCAGGCTTACTGGGTGCAGTGCCAAACCGAATGGCTGCGGACAGAACGGTCGCTGGCCGGGGTTCTCGCTTTCTGCTACCTGACCAATAATTTCGGTTTCACCGGCGACTGGTTCACCGATATAAGTAAACTTTCGCCGGCCCCCGCGCTCGAATGGTTCAGGCACGCTTTCGCGCCGGCGGCGGTGTTTATCGACCTTCGGGACGACCGCTACATCCGCGAAACTCCGGCATACCCGGCCGGGGGAAAGCTGGCGTTCGACCTGGTGGGGGTCAACGATTTCGCCAGGCCCGTGGCCGGTTCGGTGACAGTCCGCCTGCTCGACAGCGCCGGCCGGGCCGTTACGGAACAGACCCTGAGAATCGAAATACCGGCCTGGTGGAAAAAACACCTGCCTGTCGCTCTCGACCTGCCACAGGCCGCTGGCGGGTACACGCTGGTGGTAGAATTCAGGCTGGAGGGGATCAAGCCGGCCGGGCCTTTTATCAGCCGGAGATACCTGAAAGTGGGCGAACCGGCCGGGCCTCTGCGCTTTTACGAACCCGATCCCGGCCGGCTGGACTACTGAGGCCGGCCGATAGCGGCAGCCGGTTGACGGGCTTGCCAAATCCAGGCTGAAAAAATATTTTAATCCTGAGGGCGCACACAGGGGTGCGCCCCATAAGCGCTAAGTTGTTATCATTGACATTTAATCTTTCAGGATGATTTGAATGACACACCCCGCCCCGGAAGCCGGGGCACCCCTCTTGCTAGAGGGGAGTTAAACACTTGTCATTCAGGCACTTGCACATTGCC
>JAZDIG010000121.1:0-4709 GCA_043805105.1 Candidatus Glassiibacteriota bacterium
CTACGCCGCGAGCTTCGCCACGCCCATGCTCCTCACCCACGGCGATCTGGACTGGCGCGTGCCGGTCACCGGCGCGGAGCAGATGTTTACGGCGCTTCAGCGCCGGGGAGTGCCCAGCCGGTTCATCCGCTTCCCGGACGAAGGCCACTGGATTCTCAAGCCGCAGAACCGCCGGTTCTGGTACGCCTCCATCCTCGACTGGGCGGACCGCTGGTGCAGGAAATGAGAGTTCCGGGAGGAAATCCGTCCAATTAAGCCCGCCCGTTGCGGGCTTTTTTTTGCCATCTCGGGCGGGCCGCGAAACAGAACCTCTCCAAGGCGAGGGTGTATAAAAATATGAAGGTTTAAATAAGTGGCTTCCCCTTAACACCATCAAGGAGGGAAAGATGAGATGGTCGAATGGAAAAGGGGTTTTGGCCGCCGTGGCGATCATGCTGATTGCCGCTATGCCTGCGGGCGCGGTCAAGAAAATGGAGATGCCGAATAATTTCGGCGGGGACGATTGGGCTGTGAGCCACTGGGAGGATGCGGTTGGTTACCTCAAGTACGTGACCAGTGACGACGTCCGCAAGGAAATGCTCAAGCTTCCCGAAAACGAGCGGCTGGCGACCTGGCAGGATTTCTGGAAAGCCAAGGACCCGGAAAAGAAGAAGCCGGACAACGTATTCCGTACCGCCTACTTTGCCCGGATCCGGTACGCCAACGATAACTTCGGCTCGATCCTGCTGGCCGGCTGGCTCACCGACCGGGGCGACACCTGGATCAGGCTGGGCGAGCCGCGCACGCTCGACAGGTATCCCATGCGCTCAGGCGGCCGGAACCTCGAGGTGTGGAATTACTGGGCTCCCCGCGATATCTACCTGGTATTCTTCGACCGCACCGGCGTGGGCGACTACGACCTGCTGAACTATACCGATATGATCGACGAGGTGTATATCGGCGGCAGGTAAGCCCGCTTGGCTCTATCATGCTCTTAACGAATCCGCCCGGTGGCCGGCGTACAGGCTACCGGGCGGATTTTATTTGACATAAGCCAGCCTCAAGGATATTTTTAGCTCCACTGCCATTGAAAAAAAAGGGGCTGTAGCTCAGTTGGGAGAGCGCTTGAATGGCATTCAAGAGGCCAGGGGTTCGACCCCCCTCAGCTCCACCATTTGTTGCACAGGGATTACGAAAACTTTTCGTGATCCCTTTTTCATTTCAGATTCTCCGCCTTCCGTGAGTCCGGCTCAGATTTCCCTCCTGATCTAACTCCGATAGAAAAATTTCCGGACTAATCGAATACTAACTTATTTCAAATTCTGTCCTACTCACCCCAAACTATATTCCCCATAGAATTTGCGATTAACTGTGGTTGTTTTTTAAAAATCAACTTCTTTTCGAGCTATCCGGGAGGATACGATGAAAAGATACGCGAAAACTCAAATTTTGACCGGCAGCCTGCTGCTAATGCTGTCCGGCTTTTTCCCCGGTGGGTTGAAAGCCCAGGTGGGATATGCGGATGGATCGATAACTGGCACGGTAGTGGAGGCGGAGTCCTCTGCCGGGCTGGCTGGGGTGAGCCTCTACCTGGAGGGCGCGAAACTGGGAGCGGTGACCGATAAAAAGGGCGGGTACGAAATCAAGCATGTACCGCCGGGAATTTATCGCCTGGTGGCCACCAAGGTTGGTTATCTGCCCCAGGTCGTTGAGGTGCGGATATCATCCACGGAGAAAGTGCGAATGAATTTCGAGTTGGCCGTAGAGGTGATCCAGATGGAAGAGATCCGCATCGAAGGCATCTCCCCGGAGGAAAAAAAGGAAGAGAGGCTGCTCAGAGAGCGACAGCAGGCAGTTGACATCAGCGATGCCATTGGCTCAGAAGAAATGGCCCGTACCGGCAGCGGGAATGCCGCCGAGGCGATGAGCAAGGTGACCGGAGCCTCGGTTGTGGATGGCAAGTACGTTTATGTGCGGGGCCTGGGCGACAGGTACAGTTCTACGGAGCTGAACGGCTCAGAACTACCCAGTCCCGATCCATACCGTAAGGCTGTACAAATGGACCTTTTTCCTTCGAGTCTGCTGGACCGGATTGTCACGCTGAAAAGCTACAGCCCCGATAAACCCGGCAATTTCTCAGGCGGCATGGTCGAGATCTGGACCAAGCGTTTCCCCGAAAACTTTACTTTTTCCTTTTCTCAATCCACCTCATTTAATCCACAGAGCACTTTCAAGACCGGCTCCCTTCTGTATCCGGGCGGGAAAAATGACTGGCTGGGCATGGATGACGGGTCCCGTGGCCTGCCCTCGGTGGTGAATAACTCCGCCATTACAATACCCGATATCGGTAGCGCCTGGACCAACCGAGGCAAGGCCATGGAACTCGACCGGATCACCCGCTCTTTCAGCCAGAAAATGGCTCCCTCATTGGAAAAATTTCCGCTGAACCAAGGGTACACACTCGCGCTCGGTAATCAGGTCAGTCTGTTCGGCAGGCCCTTCGGCATGCTGGGCAGCTTCAGTTACAGCCGCAAATACAAGGCCTACCGGAATGGAACGGCGGCCCGCTGGGAGCTTTCCGGCAGCGTGGACAAAGTCGATGAGCTGACCAACGAATACAACCTCACAGATGCGCTGGGTTCGGACGAGGCTAACTGGGGCGGGCTGCTGAACCTCTCCTATAAACTGACAGATAACCACGAAATCGGCCTCAACTACATATATAACCAAAGCGGTGAATCCCAAGCCCGCTATCTGTACGGACCGTTCCCACGGGACCTGACCGGAAATTCCACCTACGAAACCCGGGTGCTTAAATATACCGAGCGCTCGCTGAACAGTGTTCAGCTCCGGGGTGAGCACGATTTACCCTCGCTGTTCAACTCGCACGTGGATTGGAACAGCTCTTACAACGACTCCAGACAGGATGAGCCGGACCTGCGGTATTTCACTAATAACTATACAGTCCAGGAGCGTGGAGGCGTCGTCGACACGAGCTACTCGATCCGCCCTTCGATATATCCCAGCCCCAACCGCTATTTCCGCAATCTGGGCGAGCACAACCTGAACCTGAACCTCAGCGTCGGAATACCCTTCAAGCAGTGGAACCGCCTTCACAGTCAATTCAAGTTCGGCGGCTCTTACACCAACACCGACCGGGCCTTCCGCGAGAGACGCTTCGAATTTCTCACCGATAACAGCAAGTACAGTTACAAAGGGGACCCTTACGCTTTCTGGCAGTCGGATAATATCGGACTGGTGGATACCACGGGCAAGCTGAACCGTTTCGCCAACTATGTCTCCGATGCCAGCGAGGCCCGGGGAAACTACGACGGCACCCAGAAAGTCGCCGCCGGGTTCGTTATGACCGAGCTGCCGCTGACCCAAAAGCTTCAGTTTATCGGCGGCGTCCGGCTGGAGACAACGGACCTCCAGGTAGTAAGCCATGACCAGAGCTTGAAGCGCGGGGACATTTCCAAGCTGGACTACCTGCCCGCAGCCAATTTCATATATGTACTCGATGACAAGACCAACTTCCGCCTGGCTTATGGCCGAACGCTGGCCCGGCCTACTTTCCGGGAGATGGCTCCGTATTCCTCCTTCGATTTTGTCAATGATCTGATTTTCACTGGTAATCAGGACCTCGAGCGCACCCTGATCGACAACTATGATTTCCGCTGGGAGAATTTTTTGCGCAACGGGGAAGTGCTCTCGGCAAGTGTCTTCTATAAAAAATTCTCCAATCCCATAGAGCGAGTGATCAGAACGATCCATGGGGAAATACAGTATCAGAACGTGGACAATGCGGATGTCTATGGTGTGGAGCTGGAGGCCCGCCAGAACCTGGACCGGATTCACTCTTGGCTTAAGCCTTTCATGGTGGGGGCGAACCTGTCCCTGCTCCATTCGGTAGTGGACATCGGCGCCGAGGAGCTGTCCAAAATCCTGGCTTTCGACCCCCAAGCCTCTTCCCGGCGGCCCATGCAGGGCCAGTCTCCCTTCGTCCTCAATCTTGACCTGAGCTATGTCGAGGATAACAGCGGCACCACGGTTTCCTTGCTTTACAACATTTTCGGCAAGCGGCTCTCCGAGGTCAGCCTGGGCGGGACTCCGGATGTCTACGAACAGTCGCGGGGGATTCTCGATTTCACCTTCAAGAACCGGCTCTGGAGAGAGATCGGGATCAAATTCGAAGCCAAGAACCTGCTGAATGCCCCGGTGAAAAAGGTCTATACCTACAAGGGGAAAAAATTCCCTTCGGCGGCGTACAATTACGGCCGCTTCTTTACCCTGGGTTTGACTTATAACCTGGAAAAGGACTGACCCTCGGGATATTCTCTCGAAGCGGGTTTTGAAGAGCTTGGTTTTATCTTCGAATTGAAATTCTGTTTCGAGCGACATGTGGAAGGCAAGGAGGATTGTATGTAAATAAGGGCGGACGCGGTTCGAGAATGTGTTTAATTGTATCTCTTTATATTGCAATTATTTCGAATTGAGGAGATCAAATCATGCGGAAATGGTCCCTGTCGATCCTCTTCCCTCTGCTGGTTTCGACGGCATTCGCCCAGACCAGGCCGGAAGTCACCGTGACCGATGCAAGTATCGTGGGCAATGTGACCTGGAGTTCGGATACGGTATACGTGTTGAGCGGTTTTGTATTTGTCGATAACGGGGAGGCGCTGACCATACCGGCGGGCACGGTGGTCAAGGGCATGCCGGGCCAGGGTGTG
>JAZDIG010000122.1:0-11955 GCA_043805105.1 Candidatus Glassiibacteriota bacterium
GGTGGTTTCGCGGGAAAAAGATGATGTCGATGTAGTCCTTGTAGGGAGCCTTGTCCCTGGTAAAGCGCGTGTCGCGGTTGATCCGGCCCAGGCAGCGGCCGGTCTTGGGTTCGGTTTCGAGCTCGGGATCGAGTCCGTGAACGAACGGCGCCATATCGATACAAACCGCCCGCAGCTCCTCCCGCAGAGACTCCCAGCGGCTGCGGTTAGCCTCGAACCAGAGCTGGTTGTTGTTCGCGGCGAGCTCTTTCATAAACTCGAACGAATTCCGGCTGATCCCCTTGAATTCCGGCATGCCGCTCCTCCTCCAAACGTCCGGCCCTCCGGCGGCGGGCCGGCGTTATCACTCACCGTTGGTAAGCCTTGATAAACCGGCTCAGAATGAATATCAATCTTTAAGTATAAAACGGGAAGACTGATTCCGTAATCTTACAACGCAGAGGTCGCGATGAGAAGGAGAGAATCTATCCGCACTATCCTGGCCGCTATTGCAGCCGTGTCTTCGCTGTGGGGAACCGTGGCTGGGGCCGCGCCCGAGGCGGAAGGCTTCCGTTATGGCTGGAAAGCCAAAGGCGGCGGTCAGAGCTGAGGCCGCCGCCTTCGGTTTTCCGCCGAGCGGTTTAGCGCCGGACCGCCTCAGGCCCCCAGGGGAGCACAGAGGCTTTCGGGCCGGTCGGCATCGGCTCCGCAGCGCGAGCAGTAGTATCCGGTCTCGCCCTGGGGAATTTCCTCCGGTTTCTCCGGCTGGATATGGTCGCAGGGATTGTTTCGCTGCAGAGGGTTGATGATCGCGCTCATGCCGGTTTCTCCTTTCTGCCGGGTGGGAATCTCAGTGCCGGCGGCGTTCGGGAGCGCAGAGGTGATCGAGCGAATCTGCCTCGGCGCCGCAGAGCGAGCAGTGGTAGGCCGCCGGAACGCCGCCGGCACTGCGGGAGGCCCTGTCCTCGACGTCTATCTCACACTGGTAGGGACGCTCGCTGTGGTAGAGCCTGTCATCTGGCATCGGTTCCTCCCTTCTTTATGATAGTAATAATCATTCTCCTTCCAGGGCCGAGTTAAAGTTAACGCAACCGGTCGCGGAAATGTTACCTTATTTTTTCACTGCTGCTGCTCGGCCCGGGTATCATTGACCCGGATTCCCGCAAAGCCTATATTTGCCTGAGAAAGTGAAACATCGTAAGTATTGAAATATCATGCATTATCACTGCGGGTATCCGTATTTTGGGAAAAAATCCGGCAGGCGGCGCTTCGGTGGGCGGCCGAGGTGTCCGGACAAGACGTATTCTGAAACTTTGGGAAACAGGATAGTCGATAAACCGTTCAACCGGGGGAGATGGATGATAGAAAAACTGAAAGCGGATTACGTCAGCAAGAAGAAGATTTTCGGAATCCCGCTTCTTCACATTTCGAGCGGATCGGCGAAGGGCGTGGTGGCGATTGGGGAGAAAGCCACCGGCGTATTGGCTGCCGGCCGGCTGGCTGTCGGAATCGTGTCCGCCGGCGCGGTCAGTATCGGCGTCATTTCGGCCGGGGCCATCGCGGTGGGACTGGCGGCAGCCGCCGGCGCCGTGGCACTGGGCTTCGGACGCAGCGCCGGGGCGATCGCCGTGGGAGCGCGGGCCAGCGGAGCTGTGGCTTTCGGGCCGCACGCCGAGGGCGGGATAACGATCAGGATTCCTTCGATAAGCGATGAGGAAAACGACGAGTACGATATCTGACCCGGGGGCTTTTTCACAGGCAATGGTTCAGCGGTTGACGTGCAGGTCCCGGGCGCAGCGGAAGCCCACGTAGAGGTTACGGCTGATCGGGTAATGGCCGTCGCGGCTGGCCAGGGAAGGATCGTCCTGGTTGACGTAGAAGCTGCCGCCGCGGAACGTGCGGTATCTCTGATTGCCGTCCGTCCAGGAATCAACCCATTCGGCGACGTTACCCATCATGTCGTAAATCCCATAAACACTGATATCATCCGGATAGCTGCCCACCTCCACGGTCCCTCCGCGGCCTTCGCTCCAGATGTTCGCCGTCCCGGGCCGGTAGCTGTCGCCCCAGGGAAATTTCCTGAAGCGGATTCCCATCGCGGCCATCTCCCATTCGTCCTCGCTGGGCAGTCTTTTCCCGGTCCAGGCGGCGAAACGGGCCGCCTCCTCCCAGGTGACGTTGACCACCGGGTGATTTTCCCTGCCTTCCGGTATTCTGCCGCCCGGCCATTGCGGCGGCGGCTTGGCTCCGGTGGCCTCCAGATAGAGGGCATAGGCGCGGTTCGTAACCTCGTGCCTGTCGATGTAGAACGAATCCACTTTCACCGAATCGCCGCCGGCAAGCTCCATTACCGCGGCCGGGATCAGCATCATGCCGGCCGGCTCGTAACCGAACCAGCCCTCCCGCAGCTTCAGTTCGACGGTTTCGTCCCGGCCCGGCTGGATTTCCACAGTGTCCACCGCGCTGCCGATGCCGGGCAGGCTGACTCTGATATTGTGCGCTCCGGTGTCGAGGTGGACCAGGCTCCAGGGGGTTTTCTTGCCGGTGAATACTCCATCCAGGAAGATGTCCGCCTGCTGCGGGACCGAGTTGACGAGCAGGCTGCCGGGGTAAGGCTCGAGTTCGATCCGCAGGGTGCTGTCCTGGGCGAAATCGACCGCCACGGTTTTCCGCCAGGTTTTGTAGCCCGGCTTGCGCGCCTCGATACTATGCTCCCCGGCCGGGAAGTCCTTCAGTGTCACCGACCCGGTGCCGGCCACGGAAAGCTCCAGGGTGTCCACCCGCAGGCTGACGTCCGGCTGGGCGGTGAAAATCCGCAGCGTCCCGGTGAGCCGGTTCAGGGTGAAATGGTAGTCCTGCACGGTCTCCGGCACCACGGTCACCGAATCGAACACCTCCCGGTAACCCTCCAGATAGAGGTACAACTGGTGGCGGCCGGCGGCCAGCTGCGAAACCCGGACCGGCGTCCGCCCCACGTCCAGCCCGGCCAGTACGGCCAGGGCGGCCGGCGGTTCGGTTTCCACTGTCACCGACCCGAATCCTTTCTCATTGGTGAGTGGGCTTTCGGTGGGTTTCCGTCCGCCGGCGCGTGAAAGCAGCTCCAGCGGTCCTTCCGCGGCTATGACGGTGGCCCCGACCGGGAAAATTCCCCTGGCGCGGGGGGCGGCCGGCACCAGGGTACAGCTCCGGTCGAGGGCTTCGAGAACGCGAAAGCGCGCCGAGCGCCGGCTGCGCGTGTCGATCCCGGATGTTTTTTCGGCGAAATCAGCCACGGTCAGCTCCTGGCCGGGCAGGACTCCATCGGCCAGGCCTAAATCGGCGGTGAGCGTGTCGCCGCGGCTGGCCGTGACCAGGCCGGTGAGCGGGAAGTGGGCCAGGAGCTTGCGGGACAGGCTGCGTACTGAGGAGCCGAGCGAAGCGACGCCGCCGGTGTGCTCCACGGTTTCGGCGGCCAGCACCTCGCCGGTTTCGGCATTGACCACCCTGGCGGTTACGCTGATCAGGCTGTCAAGGCCGGAAACCGATCCGGTCAACACGAACCGGCTCTCCAGCAGCTCGCCCAGCCGGCGCAACGATCTCTCGCTGAAAAGCTCGCGCAGGCGGGCCGACTCACGCTGCATGCGGTACAGCCGGCCGGTTTCCTCCAGCAGCCGCAGGCGCGAGGAGCGCCCCAGTTCGGTGCGCAGCAGTTCGGTGACGGTCCGGCCCAGTGAAGGATCGACTCCCAGCGCCTCGAACTCCTGGACCGACAGGAGCAGGGTACCGGTGTCCTGGGCCATAAGAGAAGAATCCCGGGCCGGTAAGATCGTCACGAGGCCCAGGATTGCTAATGCTGGGAAAATCCGGTTCATCGAACGGATCGGGGACGAATTTGAGAAAGAAGCTTCTTTGACTAATACACCCGGCTTGGCCCGGGTTCCCCGGCGAACAGGAGGTTGAAACGGTCGCGCGCTTCGCGGCTGAACTTTTCGATCACCTCGACTCTCAGCTTCCGCCTGGCATCCAGGACGGCTTTCTGCGGGTCAGTGCCGAAACCTTTCACGGTGTATACTTCTGAAAAAAGCACCAAACGGCCGTCCGGGTCAAGTACCTTGAAGCTGACGTTCCAGCGGCTCAGATAGAAGCCGGCGTCCAGCCGGCCGGTCTCTTCCTCGGTGAAAGAGATTTCTACCGCGGGGAGCACGCCGGCGGCCGCGAGACTATCGCGGTCGTCGGGCCGAAAGCCCTGTTCCAGGAGGGCGTTTTCCAGAGCCGCGGTTAAGGGTTCGTCCACCGCTGCAGCCTCCCCGGCTGCGGCCTGCACTGCCACGGGGCGGACTGTCAGCCGGCGCAGACGCGGGCTCAGCCGCCGTCCCCCTTCGCAGGCTTTCCGCCTGGATTCGGCGAGACGGAGGGCGTCCCGGCCGGAAGCGGCCGGGGCTGGGGCTCCGGTCAGATCGAAAACGGCCTCGATCGCGGCCCAGGCTGCATCCCAGGCCCCCTCCCGTTCGAAAGCCAGAGCTGCCGACAGCCTGTTTTCACTCTCGGCGGCCCTGGCGGATGCTTCCCGCGCCAGACGATCCGTTTCCCGTGCGAGCGATTCTCTGGGGAAGCGGGCCAGAAGACTGACATCGTAGGTCGTCCTCACCGAGTTTTTCTCCTCGATCACCTGTTTCAGGTAATAGGTTTCGACCCGTTTCAAGCCGACGATCCTGGAGTCCCCGGCCAGGGCGATCCGGTCGTCCAGCAACAGTCCGGCCTCGTTGCGCAGGCGTTCGTAGCTGAACGCCGCCTCGATCCCGACTTCGGTCACGATCTGGCGCACCACCTCGGCCGCGGCATCGGTTTCAGCCGCCTCCAGCGTGGCCGCTCCGGTGGCTCGTCCCACGTAATAGAGGTAGGTATCGTCCGCATCCGGGACCATCACAGTCCAGCGGGGCGGCCGGGAATGGGAGCGCTCCTGATGGACCGTGCGGGCCTGGGAAGGCTGGGCGGCGAAGACCAGGAAAGCACAGAGACTCGAGATAAGGTAGAGTCCGGTTCGACTGCGGCCGCTCGGGCGAATCATTTTCCGGACCTCCCGGCTCAATGGGTCGGCAGGCCCTTGTCCAGGCTGTCCAGCACTTCCTGGGCCTGGGCATTATTGGCGGAGCGCACTCCGGCCTGGGCTTCCTGAGCGGCCAGGGCCACGGCCCGGTCGTATTCCGCCTTGGGGTAGCGCACCAGCGTGTAGACGTTGTAGACGTAGCGCAGGCCCTTGGGAGTGTAACGCTCCACTTTTTCGGTGTAGCTCTCCAGTTCCTTGACGCCGCTGGCTACGGTCTTGCTGAGGATTTTGAGCCCGTCCTCGGTTACGCTGCCCACGTCCTCACGGCTTTCGGCCAGCCCGTTTTCCACCCGTGCCTTCTTGTAATCGACCAGTCCCTGGGCCTGGATCATCTCCAGCACCTGACGGATCGCATTGGAGCGGGCGTCGGTGAGGCCGTCTTCCAGCGAGAGCGCGCCGGTTTTGAAGCCGCGGAAAAAGTAGTATTCGTCGTTCTCTCCGGGCACCTTCTTGACCCAGCCCGGCTTGTCGCCGTTGGTTTCCACCACCCGTTCGCTGCCCACCAGCCCGAGCTTGTTGGCCGAGCAGCCGATTGCCGTGAGAGTCGCGCAGAGCGCGACGATGATCAGTCTGTACATCGCTCCTCCTTGGTACGTTGAATTAGCGGGGTTTACGTAGGGAAGGAGCAAGAGGTGTGCCACCGGCGGGAAAGTAGCGATGGCCAGGTAACTGCAACGTATTTATCGAGATAACCGATTCGATCGATAGTTCGAATGTACCCCGGCCGGTAACTCTGTCCACCGAGGGAATTTTCTGCCGCAAGCTGTTCGGCCACGGAACCGGAACCGCCTAACAGCGGGCTGTCTGCCTGAGGACGTGCAGAGCCGCCGGGCAGCCGGGAACCGGCAAAATTTTCGCCTTGCCAGTCCCCGCGCGCGGCAGTATTATTCGCCAGGCTGATGACAGGCCAAAGGATGGAAGAATTCGGCTTCCGGGCCGGCGCAGCGGAGGATCTTCTCTTGACTGAAATCCGGGTACATGGGAGGGGCGGCCAGGGAGCGGTGGCGGCCGCTCACGTGCTGGCCCTGGCTCTTTTCCACGAGGGCAAATGGGTCCAGGCGTTTCCGCATTTCGGAGTGGAGAGACGCGGCGCTCCGGTAGCGGCGTTCGTCCGTTTCAACGATACTCCCATCGAGCTGCGCTGCCAGATTTACACCCCGGACTTCGTGATCGTGCTCGATCCTTCGATGGCGGGCACGCCGGCGACGGTCGAGGGGCTCAGGCCCGGCGGCGGCGTGCTGGCCAATTCGGACCTCCGGCCGGAGCAGCTGGCCGCTTACCGCAGGTTCAGAACCGCCACCGTGGATGCCAGCTCCATCGCCATCGCCCACAAGCTCGGCTCCCCGGCCAGTCCCATCGTCAACACCGCCATCCTCGGCGCCTTCGCCCGCTTCTCGAAGATCGTCAGCCTCGATTCGGTCATCGATGCGGTGGTCGAGCTGATCCGGCGCAAGACCGAGGCCAATGTGGACGCTGTCCGCGAATCCTGCGAAAGAGTTTCCGTTTACGAGCCCGAGGCCGCTACGGCCTGAAGAATCTCGGAGTGCCGGTTGGGTAAAGGCAAAGACACAGCTTCCGGCAACCATCTGCCGCCGGTGTCGATGAGCACGGCCGCCATGGACTGGAACCGCACCGGCGACTGGACTTTCTTTGCGCCGGTATACGCCGACCGCACCGCCCCCTGTGCGGTGGGCTGCCCGCTGTCGGTGCCGGTCAACCGCTACATGCACCTGGTCAGGGAGGGGCGCTGGCGCGAGGCCTGGGAAATTATCGTGGCGGCCAATCCTCTGCCGGCGGTGACCGGCCGGGTCTGCTACCACGACTGCGAATCCGGGTGTAATCGCAAGGAATTCGACGAAGCGCTTAACATCCACAGTATCGAGCGTTTTATCGGGGATGCGGCGATAGACGAGGCCTGGCCGCTCGCCCGGTCGGCCGAAAAAATCGACGGTCCGCCGGTGGCCGTGATCGGCTCGGGGCCGGCCGGTCTGGGCTGCGCCTATGCCCTGCGCTCCAGGGGCTACCCGGTGGTGGTCTACGAGCGGGAGAGCTCGCCGGGCGGGATGCTGCGCCTGGGCGTGCCGGAATTCCGCATGCCCCGCCGGCTGCTGGACGCCGAACTCGCCCGGCTGGAAAATATCGGCGTCGAATTCCGCTGCGGCCGGGACGTTTCGGACTTCGAAGAAATTGCCGGAAGCTCGCGAGCGGTTTTCCTGGCCACCGGCGCCAACGGCGCGCGCGACCCCGGCGTGGAAGGCGCGCATCTGGAAGGGGTGCATTTCGGCCTCGATTTCCTCAAGAAATACAACTCCGGCCGCCCAGCATCGCCGGGCAAGCGGCTGGCGGTGATCGGGGGGGGCAACACCTCCCTGGACGTGGCCCGCGCCGGTGTGAGGCTGGGCGCCCGTGTGGAAGTCTACTACCGCCGCACCGAAAGCGAGATGCCGGCCCATCCCGAGGAGCTGGACGAGGCCCGCGGGGAAGGTGTCGGCTTCAGCTTCCAGGTCGCGCCCCTGGCCCTGCTGTCCGCCGGGAGCGGCCGGGTGAGCGGGGTCCGGCTGGTGCGCATGCGCCAGGGCGCACCCGATGATTCCGGCCGGGCGCGTCCGGTGCCGGTGGAGGGCAGCGAGTTCGAGGTCGCGGCGGAGGCGGTGGTGTTCGCTATCGGCGAGAGGCCCGAGCTGGACTATCTGGCTGGCCGCGGAGAACGCTCGGCCGGCCGGCTGGCGATCGATCCGTTTTTCCGCACCAGCCTGACCGGCGTCTTCGCCGGCGGCGACCTCGTGCCGGGGGACAATTCGGTGAGCCACGCCCTGGCCGATGGTATCGCCGCAGGCCGCAACATGCACCGGCTCTTCCAGAGTTTCGACCCCGGCAGCGCGCTTGCGGCCGATGGCAGGCCGGTGGCCGCCGACGATCTTAACTTCGATTATTTCCGGCGGGCGCCGCGGGTGAACCCGGTCAGCCATCTGCGCGAAAAGCCCAGGGACAACGCCGAAACCAGCGCCACCCTCGCCGAAAGCCAGGCCCGGGACGAGGCCTCCCGCTGCTTCAATTGCGGCACTTGCGTCGACTGCGACACCTGCCTGGTGTTCTGCCCGGACCTGGCGATCTACTGCCGCGAGGGTGACTACCTGGTGCGCACCGAATACTGCAAGGGCTGCGGGATTTGCGCCGAGGAGTGCCCGCGGGGCGTGATCTCAATGGAGAAAAAGAAGTGAAAGAGCTCATCACCGGCAACGAAGCCGTCTCGCTTGCGGTCAAGCTCGCCCGCGTGGCCGTCATCGCCGCCTACCCCATCACTCCCCAGACCTCGATTGCGGAAAAACTGAGCCTCTACTGTTCGCAGGGCGAGATGGACGCCGACTTCATCAAGGTGGAGAGCGAGCACAGCGCCCTGGCCACCGTGGTCGGCGCGGCCAGCACCGGGGTGCGCACCTTTACCGCCACCAGCAGCCAGGGCTTGGCCCTGATGCACGAGCTGCTGCACTGGGCCAGCGGCGCCCGCCTGCCGATCGTGCTGGCCAATGTCAACCGGGCCCTGGGCGCGCCCTGGAACATCTGGTGCGACCACAGCGACAGTCTCAGCCAGCGCGATACAGGCTGGCTGCAGTTTTACTGCGAAAGCTGCCAGGAAGTGCTCGACACAGTCCTGATCTCTTACCGGCTGGCCGAGGAGGTCCAGACCCCGGTGATGGTCAACCTCGACGGCTTTATCCTCTCCCACACCGCCGAGCCGGTGGAGATCCCGGACCAGGAAGCTGTCGATTCGTTCCTGCCGGAAAAGACGACCCTGGCCCTGGTGGACCCCCGGGACCCGCATACCCTGCACGCGGTCACCAGCCCCGATTACTTCCAGGAATTCAAGGCCAAGCAGTTCGCCGCAGCCGATGACTCGGCGCGCCGGGCCGCGGAAGAGGTTTCGGCTGAATTCAGCAGGAAATTCGGGCGCAGCTACCCGCTGGTCGAAAGCTTCATGTGCGAGGGCGCCGATACCGTGATCCTCACCACCGGCACCGCCGCCGGCACCGCGCGTTACGTGGTGCGCCGCTACCGGGAGGCCGGCCGCCGGGTGGGCCTGCTGCGCATGCGGATGTTCCGGCCTTACCCGTTCGACCTGGTGCGGGAGATACTGGGCGGGGCCAGGCGCGTGGCCGTGCTCGAACGCGCTGTCAGTCCGGGCAGCGAGGGAGTGATGTGCCAGGAGCTCAAGGCGGCCCTCTATGGCCTGAAGGACGCTCCCGAGGTATATGACTTCATCAGCGGCCTGGGCGGCCGGGACATCCTGCCGGAGTACTTCGAACAGATGGTGGAGCTGGTGGAGAACGGTGCGGGTAAGCTGGCGCGGGTTAACTGGCTGGGGATGAGAGTGTAAAGACAGTGACAAAGTTACAAAGCGACAAAGTGGCAAAGTGAAGGGCAGAACGACCTTATGACTACTGACTACTGAATACCGGCTGGGTGCCGGGCTTCTTTCTTCTGACTTCTACCTTTCGCCTGCGTAGCGGCTTCAGCGTAGCAGGCTGACTTCCGGCGGGGTGGCAGGGGGTGGTGAAAGGAACCTCATACTTGCAAAACACCGAATACAAATCCAACCCGGCTCTCCAGGGCGAGCCGTTCGGCTGCGGCAACCTGGCCTGCCCGGGCTGCGGCGAGCCGATCGCCCTGCGCGAAGTGCTCAACGCCCTGGAGGGCGACGCCGTGATTGTCATCCCGGCCTGCTGCGGGTCGATTATCGACGGCCTTTTCCCTTTCACGAGCGCCCGGGTTCCGGTCCTGCACACCCCGTTCGCCTCGGCTGCCTCCACCAGCGCCGGAGTGCTGCACGGCCTGCGCCGCAAGGGCTTCAAAACCACCACCGTGGTGGCCTGGGCCGGGGACGGCGGCACCTACGATATCGGCCTGCAGGCCCTCTCGAGCACGGTGGAGCGCAACGAGGATTTCCTCTACGTGTGCTACGATAACGAAGCCTACATGAACACCGGGATCCAGCGCTCCTCCAGCACCCCTCTTCTGGCCTGGACCACCACCACGCCCGCGGGCGACCTGAAAAAAGCGCCCAAGAAAAACATCCTCGACATCCTCGCCGCCCACCGCATCCCCTATGCCGCCGCGGCCACGGTGGCCTACCCCGACGACCTGGTGGCCAAAGTCCGCAAGGCGCGGGAGACCCGGGGATCGAAGTTCATCAACATCCTGTCGCCGTGCCCCACCGGCTGGCAGTCGCAGCCCAGCCTGTCGATCAAAATCTCGCGCCTGGCCGTACTGACCAACATTTATCCGCTCTACGAAATATTCGACGGCGAGCGGCTGGTGCTGCGCGGCAATCCCGACCCCAGGCCGCTGCGGGAATACCTCGAATGCCAGGGCCGTTTCGCCGGCCTGAGCGAGGCCGATATCGAAACCATCCAGAAGCAGGTCGATCACAACTGGGAAACCCTCAGCCGTCGGGCGGACGAGATCGTCTGAAGCGCGGGACTAGTATCACATATTGAAAAAATCTCCTAATTATCGAAAAAAGAAAACCAAAAAAAGACGTTAATGTATGGATCTATGTAAATATTTATAATATAATGTTTTACCGTAGAGGTGTCCGGCCGGACGCCCCTACAATTCACGTTCCTCCTCTCGATCCCCGCGCGGAGCCTGCCTTGATGCTTCCGGAAAAATTCCCGACTTTCATAGCTATCTGCCTGCTGGCGGCTCTTTCCGGTTGTTCGATGCCGGTAAGGAAAGTCGCCGACCCGGCCAACGCCGGAGCGCTGGTGGTTACCGGGAAGGACACCGGCCGCCTGCTCGCCCCCGGCGCAATCTTCTACAATCATTCGGCTGAAATCCAGTACGTATGCGACTGCGCCGGCCGGATGAAAGCGGTCCTTCCGGACAGCCAATATCGGCCGCCCGGGGTTTCAGAAAAGAGCATTCCAGGGTTCGCCGGGATCGCCGGCTCGCTGGGCGACTACGGCTTGCGGAAAAAACGTCTGGAAAAGCTGCTGGCCCGGATGTCGGGCCGGGGGGAAGAGGTCGCGGATACGGTCGAGTTTTTCCTGGTGTACCCGGTGGGGGCCCGGCTGGTGGAGGCGCCGGAGGCGTTCCGCTGGCAGGGCACGGCGGAAGTCGCTTTTTCGATTTACCCGGTGTCCGGCGGCGAGCCGGTGGTGCAAACAACTGTTGCGGACAGTCTCTTCGAGCGCGGGCGTTTCGAGAAGCTCCTGGAAAAGGGGCGCTGGTACGGCTGGCAGGTCCGCCTCGGCGACAGCACCCAGGCTTCCTGTTTCAGCCTGCTGCCGGAGGAGGAGCTTGCCGGGCTGAGCGACCGGCTGGCCGCCCTTGCCGAGGCCGAAAAACAGGACCCGTCGGCCGGGGAGAACGCTTTCGGCTGGCTCGCGCTCAAGGCCGGCTGGCTCGCCGGCAACTTTCTCTACTACGAAGCCCAGGCGGCATTGCTGGAAGCGGAGACCAGGGGAGGAATGTATGTCGGGAGGCAACGGGAGCTGCTCGTGGAAGTGCGCCGGCTGCAGCGCTACGGCCACCGGATTTCCATTAATTGATAGACCTTTGAATGGATAAAAATGCAGGGCACGGCATGGATGCCCCTACGGTGGGAATTTCTATTCTGCAAAATCCACGTCCGGACACGAATAGCTGAATCCCCCCTGGGACTGCCTTCCGGATTCCGTTATTACGCCCCAGCCGGCGACGGCTCCCCTGGCACCGGCCGGAAAATCTTCCCGGCCGCCTCGATCACCATCCAGCTCGACAGGAAAATCAAGAATCCGTTAATCACCGCCAGCAGCGGCTGGCCGCCCCGGATGAAATTGCCCTCGTTGAGCAGCATGGCCCAGGTGGTCATGACCACCATAAACAGGCAGGGCAGGCCGCTGAGAAGA
>JAZDIG010000123.1:0-2867 GCA_043805105.1 Candidatus Glassiibacteriota bacterium
ATCCGCGAGGATTCGGCCCTGGCCGCCGGCGAACTCCTCTCCAGGTTCTGGCGGGCGCTGATCCGCTCGCATGAGCTGATAGCCGATCCGGATGAGACGTTGATCCGCTCCGTACTTGCCGACAGAAACTACTTCACCCGTAAGTCCCTGCTCGATTACTGGAACCTGATCGCTTACGAGCTGACCGACGATCATCTGGCGGGCCTGGAGCTGTTCTACCGTCTTTGCCATGAATCCGGTATTCTCCAGCGTCCGGCGAAGGTCCGTTTTTTCGACCCTGAAAAAAATATTTCCGCGGCCTGAATTTTCCCTACCCGCCTGATTCAAGTCTCCCGCGCATCCGCCGATCCTCTCATGGAAAATGCCCGTTATTGCTGCATCCGGAAGATATTGACCTCGCCGGAACAATGCCATATTGTAAATGAGACCGTATACCGGTGACGGTCCGCTGCCTCGTCTTTTCTGAAACCCACCCGAAGGACCTGTCGTGAAGTGCCGAAATTGCGGTGTCCAAATCCGCGAGAACACGATAATCTGCCCGGTTTGTAGCCAGCAGCAGAACCTTACTCTGCACGAGCGGCTGATGGAGAGAATCAAAGAGCTGCTCGCCGCCAAGAGCGTTCAGAAAAGGTCACCCCTTTTCTGACTCTCCTCCTGCGCAGAGTAAGTTTCGCCGGCAGCCATCAGGATCGATCCGGCTATTTGCACCGATCTTCCTGATACGAACAGTTTACTTACCCGATCGTCCAACTTCCCTGCCTGCATCGGTTAACTCCTGATTCCGGCGCCTGAATCCGCCATCCGGGTAACCCGCGTTTGTCCTCGTCGTGTCCGCCCGGCTTGACACCGGCTGAATTTTCGATACTATATTTGCCTTGCTTGTTATTTACAGGCTTGAATTGAAGAGAGAATACCGCTACCGGATTTATTGTCCCCGGAGGGCTGATGAAGATAAATTTTTTCGCTAACCGGTACAGCTCGCCGGCGTTCTCCGGCGTTTATATCATCGTTGCGGTGCTGCTGGCGCACGCACTGGGATTGACGGTGCCCGGGGAATGGCTGCTGCCCTTTGCCGGTGGAGTACTGTTCTGGCTGTTGTTTATCGGACCGCTGTCCCGTGGTGACTACCGGAGCGCGGTGCGGCTGGCGCTGATGTGGGCCGGAGTAAACATCGTCTGCCAGGCCGCGCTCAGCGCCGCCTGGCCCGGTGCGATGGAGTCCCACGTGCTGCGCGGCACAGCCTATCGGGATGAAATGTTCGCCTGGGTATCCAGCGGAGCCGGGCCCGAGGGCGACATCCGCCTTTTCCTGCCGGTCCACCTCCGGCATTTTCTGGTGTTCTGCGCGGTAAGCGTGGCTACCGGGGGGCTGTTGGGCCTGGTGCTGGGATCGATTTTGCTGGGATATATGAATTTCTATGTCGGCAGCCTGATCTCCGCAAGCCATTTCGCCCCGGCGGCGATTCTATTGGCCTGGCCGGTCTGGGCGGTCATCCGGGTGGTGGGCTTCATTTTCGCCGGCACCGCCCTGGGGGGAATACTGGTGGACAGGGTATCGCCGCCGGTGGAAAAAAAGCGGCGAATCCTTTTTTACCTCAAGTGGGCCTTGATTCTGATCGCGGCTGACATAGCCCTCAAATGGGCGCTGGCCGGATTCTACCAGGGCATGCTGAACAGCGCCCTGACCGGCCGTCTCTGATGGCCGGCCCCCTGCTCAAATACGAAAGGCCGCTCTTTACGGGAACGCTCATTCGCCGCTACAAGAGGTTCCTGGCCGATGTCGAGCTGGGTGACGGCCGCCGGGCTACGGTACACGTGCCCAACTCCGGTTCGATGAAGACCTGCGGCGAGCCGAGCAGCCAAGTGGTGATTTCGGACAGTGGCAATCCGGCCCGCAAGCTCCCGCTGACCCTCGAGCTGGTGCGCGTGACGGAAGGCCCGTATGGTTGGGCCGGAGTAAACACCGGCCTGCCCAACCGCCTCGTGGCGCTGGCGCTGGAAAAGGGGATCATCCCCGAGCTTGCCGGGTACGGGGTAGTAAAGCGGGAAGTGACGGTAGCCAGGGGTACCCGGCTGGACCTGGTGCTGGAAGGCGGCAATAAAGGCGAACGCTGCCTGATCGAGATTAAAAACGTGACGCTGAGGGCCGGCCGGGCCGCGGCTTTCCCGGACGCGGTTACCGAACGCGGGCGCAAGCATCTGGAAGCCCTGGCGCGGGCTGCGGCCCTGGGAGAGCGGGCGGTGATTTTCTTTCTGGTGCAGCGTCCGGACTGCGAGTTTTTCACCACCGCCGACTTCATCGACAAAACCTACGGCGAAACGCTCAGGCGGGTAAACGCCGCCGGAGTGGAAGTGATCGCCTGGTGTTCCAGGCTGAGTTTGGAAGGAGCGGACCTGGCGGGACGGATACCGTACCGGCCAGGACCGTACCAGGGTTGAAACAACCAGCGCAGCCAATCGCTGCCGGGGGAGAACAATGACCAGGTACAGGTTATTCAGCGCAGTTGCTTGTGTAATGCTAATCGGTATAGCCGGCCGCCTGGCCGGGGCGGATGACTCTATCGCCGCCCGCTTCAGTATCGACCGGACGCGGGTCAAAGTGGGCGAGGCGGTCGCTTTCGACGCAACTGCTTCGGTTCCGGGTCGCGACAGCGAACTGTTCGGCTATTTCTGGGATTTCGACGGCACCGACCAAGTGACCGTTGACGCTCAGGGTGAGATGGTGAGACATGTGTTCAACCACACCGGGGCCTATACGGTACGGCTGATGGTGGAAAATAATATCGGGGAGCGGGACCTGGCGGTCGGCTTCGTCGAGGTGCTGCCGGAGGCCGATGAGGGGATCTCGATCACGGACCACTTCGAGGG
>JAZDIG010000124.1:0-19794 GCA_043805105.1 Candidatus Glassiibacteriota bacterium
TGCGGTTAAGTGCTGGCGTGCTCATGCGGCACCTCGCGGGTTTCTGTTCGTTCAAGGCAACAAATCAAAGCAGCTTGCAGGCGGGCAGAGGAAGAGATCAATGTTTGAAAGCTATTTATCAACAGCTCGATGTCAAGCCCGGCCGTCGGGATTGCCGCCTGCCTCAGCGGATGGTAGAATAGTCGTGACTGGAAAAAAGCCTCCCGACAACTAAAAATTTTGCCCAATCACAGGTATTTGCACAGTCTACTCGGAGGAATCCATGCAGCTCGAAAGAATGAACCGCAGGCAGTTTATCACCAGCGCCGCGGGCGCGGCCGCTCTGGCCGCCGGCTTGAGCGGAGCTCTGGCGTCCCCGGCGCCAAAGCCGCTCGACCGGCCCGTGCGCCTGGGCTTTGTCGGCACCGGGAACCGGGGCACCGGTCTGCTGAGTACGATGATCTCCGTGGGCGGGGTAGAAATCCCGGCGCTCTGCGATATCGATGAGGCCCATCTCGAGCGGGCGGCCGCGGTAGTCGAAAAGGGCACCGGCCGTAAGCCGGAACTCTACCCGCAGGGCCCCGAGGACTACCGGCGGCTCTGCGAACGCGACGACCTGGACGCGGTGATGACCGCCACCCCCTGGGAGCTGCATTCGCCGGTCTGCGTGGCGGCCCTGGAGGCGGGCAAGTACGCGGCCACGGAGGTTCCGGCGGCGATCACCGTGGAACAGTGCTGGCAGCTGGTGGAGACCAGCGAGCGAGCGGGAAAGCCCTGCATGATGCTCGAGAACGAATGCTACTACCGCTACGCCATGCTGGTCCTGAACCTGATCGCCGCCGGGCTGTTCGGCGAGTTATTGCACTGCGAGGCGGGTTATCAGCACGATGTGCGCTGGCTGAAAGGCATAGAGGGCAAGATCGGCCCGGGCGGCAGCCTCCTCTGGCGCGGCCGCCACGCCCTCTGGCGTAACGGCAACCTCTACCCCACCCACCCGATCGGCCCGGCCGCCTGGTGCCTAAGCATCAACCGCGGCGACCGGTTCACTTACCTGGTTTCGATGAGCACCAAGAGCCGGGGGATGAACGTCAAGATCGCCAAGATGTTCGGCGCGGACCACCCGAACGCCAAACGCAGCTACGCCCTGGGGGACATCAACACCAGCCTGCTCGCCACCGAAAACGGCCTGACCATGACCCTCTACCACGACACCCAGAGCCCCCGGCCCTACGATGAGATTTTCCGGGTGCAGGGCACCGAGGGGATTTACAGCCGGACTCTGCGCAAGTGCTACTTCGAGGGCCGCAGCCCGGAGGAACACACCTGGGAGGACGATGAAAAATATTACCAGCAGTTCGACCACCCGCTCTGGCGACAGCTCGGCGAACAGGCTCTTCAGCACGGCCACGACGGCGCCGACTTCCTCACTCAGCACCAGTTCCTCGCTGCGGTGCGTTTAAGAGTCCAGACCCCGATCGACGTCTACGACAGCGCCACCTGGAGCGTGGTGAGCCCGTTGAGTGAAAAGAGCGTGGCCACCCGGAGCGGGGCGGTGGAAGTGCCGGATTTCACCCGCGGCAGATGGAAGGAAAAACGGGAGATCCAGATACTGGGAATCTGAATTCAGTTAGCAGGGATGAGTCAGACCGACCGGCAGAGCTGCGAAGACCACCTCCGGCAGCGCCAGGAATAGAGCGGAGCCAGGCTGAGGTTGGATTCGAGCAGCGCCAGGTCGGCCGACCCGCCGATACGCGGCAGCGCCAGTGGTGGACTGTCCCGGCCGATATCGCCCATTACGGTGCTGAACGCCAGTTCGTATCCGGCATTCTTCGCCAGTCTGACCGCGGCCGGAGAGACGTCCGCGCGCGAGCCATTGGGCCAGGAAAGGTAGCGGCAGTTTCCGAGCCGGCGTTCGAGTTCGGCCTTGCTCTCAAAAAGCTGGCGTTCGGTTTCCGCCGGGTCCTCGCCAGCGTGAAGGACCGCGTGGTCGCGGGTGTGCGAGCCGATGGTTGCGCCCAGCGCGACGATCTTTTCAACTTCCACCCAGTTCAGCGGCTGTTCCGAGCTGAACTCCTGGTCCAGTTCGGCCAGCCGGCCGGCAGGAATCAGCTCGAACAGTTCCTGCTCAAGCAGGCGCACTCCGGCCAAATTCAGCTTCAGCATGATCCGCCAGACATCCATGACCGCCTGCTTTCTTTTTTCCACAGTGCCCAGGTCGAAGGACCGGCCGAGCAGCCGGCTGCGGTAGAATTTCTGCTCAGTTCTGTTCAAGATCAAGTTCAGGTGGTAGCCGGGGAACCTTTCGCCGCTGGTGACGTTGCCGGTACTGACGAACACGCTGAACGGGACGCTGAACGAAGCCAGCAGAGGCGCGACAGTTGTCAGGTTGTTCCGGTAGCCGTCATCGAAGCTCAGCAGGCAATGTTCCGCGCCCAGCCTGTTTTTCCCCTTGAGCCAGTCCCGCAAGGCGTCGAGAGGGACTATCTCGTAGTTGCTGCGCAGATGACCGATCAATCTTTCAAACTCAGGCAGCTTCAGCTGCAGGAACTGGATTACCGGGTCGGTTATCTTTTCCTCTACGCCGTGAAGGAAAAACACCACCGGCCCCCGCCTTCGCGCACGCAGGATTTTCCTGGCCGGCGCGCCGGCCGCCGATTCCAGGAATCGCCTGGCCGCCAGTTTATAGCCCATGGTCGCCCTGTGCGTAAAGGTGCAGGCTTTCAATTGCGATCAGTTTTTGATATTCTGGCCCGGCCTTGAAATAGACCGCGAATTCCCGGTTTTTTTTCAGTAGAAACTTTCCGGTAATCTCTTTTTCGGCCGGCCCGAGGGGGACCAGCACGGTCAGGAGAGCACAGCCCAGCTTTCTCGCCTCGAATTCTCCACGGTCAAGCAGAGGACCGCTCACCCATTCACAGCCCGGCAGGGTGAAGACGTCCAGGCAGACCAGGCTTTTCGCGCTACCTTTTTGCCCGGATCGGAAAATGGCGTAGCCGAGGAGCTCATCGCCCCGGTAATACCCGATCAGGATCTTTTTTCCCTCCGGATTGCCGAAACAGTACCAGCCGAGCGTCCGGGCGTCGCGGCAGCTACCCGGGCAGGACTGCCTGGTCTGTTCCCAGAGCCGGTCGAAAGTTGAATCCGCTGTATCGATAAGCCGAACCGCCGGGTCCGGTTTACCACCGGCTTTACCGAACCGTAAGAACCAATCCGCCGCCAGGAGTTTAGGCAGGGCCGATCCGGACAGCAGCCTGCCGGCCAGGTTGCCGGAATACCTTCCCAGGAACAGGGAAACCGGATCGAGGAGCCGGTAAGCTGTCTTCCGGGAAAACGTTACGCGCCTGAATTTGAGTACGGAGAGGATTTTCAGTACATCCGGGGAGGGCGTGCTGTCGAAGGCGATACTTTCATGGGAGGATTCGAGGAATTTTTCCAGAAGCTTCAGGCTGTGGCTTCGGAAGGCCGGCAGGACGTTCCAGGTAGTGGCGCTGAAAACCAGCAGCCCGCCGCTTCGTCCCGGCAGGTGCAGGAACGAGGGTATGCTGCCCAGGAACCCGGCGATTCCGCCTGTCTTATCCTCGATCGCCCAACCCCTGGGGATTCCCGCCGAAAACGCCGGGTTGGCGTCCCACCAGTGCCTGAACCGGGCCAGCCAGGATTCAGCCGGCGGGTAGCTTGCGGCGAACCCGGCGAGAAACACCGCCAGGCGGCCGTAGTCTTCCGCGAAAATTTGTCTTATTTCCGGCATGGGGATGGAAACCGGGGCTTGACCGGTACAATGACTTACCTGCGAAGACGGATGAGCTTAACATAGGCCGCTGACCTCCCGGCAGTCAATAGATCACCTGTCAGAGCGCGTTCAGCGCGCGGCCGAGGTCCTCGCAGAGGTCAGCCGGGTCCTCGATCCCCACCGAAAGCCGGAAGATGCCGTCCCTGGCGTATTCGCGGTAGGCGCGGGCCTGGTCGTCATCCAGCCGGAAGGAGTTTTCCAGCATCTCGTCGGTAGGCAGGTAAAAAATCAGGCTGCGGTGGTGGCCCAGGGAAACCGCGTAGTGGATCACTTCGAGCTGCCGGGAAAGCACCTCGGCGGCCCGCCGCCCGTCCTCGACCTGGAAGGCGATCATGCCGGCGAAGTTTTTCATCTGGCGGCGGGCCAGTTCTATCTGAGGGTGGCTGGACAGCCCGGGGTAGACCACCCGGTTCACGCGGGGGTGGGCCTCGAGGAAGCGGGCGACTTCTACCGCGCCCTCCTGGTGAGCCCGCATCCGCAAGGGGAGAGTGGCCAGCCCGCGGTTAATCAGCCAGGCGTTGAACGGGCTCAGCACCCCGCCGGTGCGGATCGCGACCCGCCGGCGCAGATCGGCCAGTTGATCTGCCGGGCCCAGGAGCGCCCCGCCCACGGCGTCCCCGTGGCCGCTGAGGTATTTGGTGAGAGAATGCACCACGAAGTCGGCGCCCAACTCCACCGGCCGGGTAGCGACCGGCGTGGCGAAAGTTGAATCCACGGCCAGCCTGGCCCCGGCCTGATGGGCGATTTCGGCAGTGGCCGCGATGTCGGTCAGACGCAGGATCGGGTTGCAGGGAGTTTCGGCAAAGACCAGCCGGGTGCGGTCGGTGAGCGCCCGGCGCAGCGCTTCCGGCTCCGACAGGTTGACCCGGCTTACCCGGATGCCGAGCCGGGTGAAGAGGTCGCGGGTGATTTCGGCGGCTGCGGCATAGGTGACGTCGCTTATTATCAGGTGGTCGCCGGGCGAAAGCTGGTGGAGAAAGAGCGAGGTGATGGCGGCCATCCCGCTGGCGAACGCGATGCAGCTTTGAGCCCCCTCGAGCGCGGCGAGCTTCTTTTCGAGCACTTCCACGGTGGGGTTCTTCCAGCGGGTGTAGAAGTACGGGGCATCCTCGGTGAGGCCCTCCACCGAAAAGGTCGAACCGGCCTCGGCCACAAACGTGGTGGACAGCACCAGGTTAGGGGTGCTGGCACCGGTCACTGGATCGGGGGCCTCCCCGGCGTGGACGGCCAGGGTGCTGAATCGCTGGGCTTTCAATTTGTCGCTCCATGAAATATTTTCGATTCGAGGTAATTGAAGTTCAAACCGCCAGAATGTACAAATTATCAAAAGCCGGGGTAAAAAGAAAAGAATAGTTTAAGCTTCTCGGTGCTTGCCTGCTGAATTCCGGCCGGCTGCGAAATTAAGCTCATGCGGTTCACCTCAGCACAGGAGGCCGATTCAATGTCCAGACACACTTTCAGACTGTTCGGATTCCTCGCGCTCGTTTCCCCGGTTGTATTCCTGTTTTCCTGTACTCCCCGTACCGATTCTTCCGACTGGAAAGCGGCCCTGCGGCGGGACCATCCGCGCCTCTTTTTCAACAGCGACTCCTGGCCGGCGGTGAAAGCCCGCGCACTGGATCAGGAACGGGAACTGTTCGAAAGTATCCGTTCGAGGATGGATGAGCTGGCCGCGAAAGGGGAGCTCGAAGCGGGCGACTACGGCAACCAGGCCAGCGAGGCGGCTTTCGTCTACCGGGTGACCGACCAGGAAAAGTATCTCGACCTGACCCGCAGGCTCCTGGTTACCAGTATCGAGTACTACCATCAGTGCTACCGGGAGCGGCGGACCGTGAGCTGGTATTCATTTTCCAGGATCAACCTCTGGGCCGCCTGGGACTGGATTTACAACGATCTGGACCCCGGGGAGCGCTCCCGCCTGGCCGGCTCTTTCCTGCTGGCGCTCAGGAACACCATGCCCACCGGCGACTACCGGGGCCCGCGGGAGCCTTTCGAACAGGAGAACTGGAGCGGGCCGGAATCCGGCTTTTACGGGGAGATGTCGATAGCCTGGTACGCCGGCCTGGCCACCTGGGGCGAGGGGATCGAGGATACCCTGGCGGACCGGTTCGTCACGGACGGTTATAATCAGTACCTGGAGCTTTTGCGCTACCGCAGCGCCGCGGCCGGCGATGACGGCGGATCGGCCTCCGCGGCCCTGAACTACGCCCTGGCCGCCTACCCCTGGGCCGAATTCAACTTTTTCCATTCCTTCCGTTCGGCCACCGGCCGAGACATCGCCCCGGACTGGCCCTACGTGGCGCGCCTTTCCGGCTACATCTTCTGGAACTGGCTGCCCGGCGGGCTGCACCTGGGCAGCGGGGACGACTACCACACAAATAACCGGGTCCCGACCGGGGGGCTGGGCCTCCACCTGACCCAGATCGAGCACTTTTACGCCGGCCGGCTGCCGGAGTACGCCCGGGTGAGCCGCTGGCTGATGGCGAAGATGAACCGGGAGAGAAGGAGCTCTTTCCCCTGGACCCGCTTTCTCCTGACCGGCACCGCCCCGGCCGGGGATACGACCCTGCCCGCGGTGCTGCCGCTGGCCCGGCATTTCGAAAACATGGGCCAGATTTTCTTCCGCTCGGGGTCCGGCCCGGACGACACCTACGCCCTGTTCACGATCGACGGCACGCTCGAAAACCACAAGCATTTCGACCACAACCATTTCGCCATCTACCACCGGGGCTTCCTCGCCCTGGACACCGGCAGCCGGCCGGAACCGGGGATCCACCTCTACAACTACTACTGCCGGACTATCGCCCACAACTGCGTGTTGATTTACATGCCGGGCGAACAGATGCCATCCTACTGGGGCAAGAAGATCGGCCTGCCGGCTCCGGGGGAGGAGGCGCTGCCGCCGCCCAACGACGGCGGGCAGAGAGAAGTCCTGGGTTCCAGGCCGGTGGCTTTCGAAACGAACGAACATTACGCCTACGTGGCCGGAGACGCCACCGCTACCTACCATCCGGATAAATGCGAGCTGGCGCTCCGTCAGTTCGTCTTCCTGCCGCCGGACATCTTCGTGGTCTTCGACCGGGTCACCTCCGACCGGCCCGAGTACGCCAAGACCTGGCTTCTGCATACCGGCACCGAACCGGCGATTGCCGGCAGCGAGTTCCACGCCGACCAGGACCAGGGCCGGCTGTTCTGCCGCACGGTCTGGCCCCTGGATGCGGCTCTGTCCAAAGTGGGCGGCCCGGGAAAGCAGTTCTGGTCCGGAGACCGCAACTGGCCGCTCCCGGAAAGCTTCCGGACTCCTGACACCACTCAGCTCCTGGGCCAGTGGCGGGTGGAGGTGAAACCATCGGCGGCCGCCGGCGAGGACTTCTTCCTGCACCTGATCCAGACCGGCGGACTGGAAACCGCAAATATGGTCCAGTCGCAGGCGGTCAGCGCGCCGGGAATTCTGGGAGTGAGTTTCAACCGGGGAGATACGTCCTACGAAGTCACTTTCGGCACGGCCGGGGAGGCCTCCGGCCGGGTCAGGATCAGCCGGGGCAGCCAGAGCCTGGTCGACCGGGAGCTGACCCACAGCGTCCAGCCCCAGGCCGGTTTCGCCGGCGGCGGGGATGAATGAAACGCCGGCCCGCCTGCTCCCATAGCCGGAAAAACTCCCTCGGCAATCAAACACCTCAAAGTCCGGTTACCCCCTGGGGTGGTGGGGCGGACACGCGGGCCCGTGCCTGCACACAATGGCAAAGCCAACCGTAGGGGCGGACCCGCGTGTCCGCCCGGTGGAGTTGGGCTTTCCCCTTTTGAAAAAGGGGGATCAAAGGGGGATTTGCCTGCCCCGCGTGCCGATACGAAATCAACGGGCACGGCATGCCGTGTTCCTACTGCTTTCCCGCTCAATTCGCCGCTTCAACCCTGCCCGGTTCCCGGACCCCGCTTCCCACCGCGCCGGTCAGCTTGTCTCCCAGCTCGGCCCGGGCCTGTTCCCCGTACTGCTTCAGCTTTTCCACCACGTCCGGATGCCGGCTCGAGACGTCGGTCGTTTCGTTGTAATCCTTGACCATGTCGAACAGGGAAAGCCCGATTTCTTTCTGGCTGTATTTGGCCGGTATCCCGCCGGTGCCGCCGGGCAGGCCGTCCAGGGTGCGGTAAGTGTGCGGGAAGACCAGTTTCCATTCCGGAGTGCGCACCGCCCGCAGCTCCCTCAGGTAGTAGCAATACCAGACCTCCCAGGGGCTTTTCGCTCCCGGCTGACCGCTGATCAACGGCCAGATGTCGTGGCCGTCGATCTTGTGCTCGGGACTCCTGCCGCCGGCCAGACCGGCGAAGGTGGGGAAGAGGTCCAGGGTGGTGGCGAGCTCGCTGCAGACCCGGCCCGCCGGGATTTTGCCGGGCCAGCGCATGATACACGGTTCCCGCATCCCGCCCTCAAACATCGTCCCCTTGCCCTCGCGCAGGCTGCCCGCGCTGCCGGCGTGGTCGCCGTAGGACAGCCAGGGGCCGTTGTCGGAGGTGAAGACGACCAGGGTGTCATTGTCGATCCCGGACCTTTGCAGGGCCTCGGTTATCCGGCCCACGCTCCAGTCGATTTCGGCGATCACGTCCCCGTAGAGGCCGCGCCGGGTGCTGCCGCGGAACTTGTCCGAGACGAAGAGCGGCACGTGAGGCATGTTGTGGGCCAGGTAGAGGAAAAACGGCCGCTCGCGGTTACGTTCGATAAATTCCAGCGCCCGTTCGGTGTACCAGGTGGTGAGGTAACTGGCGTCTTCGATATGGGCGATCGTTTTTTCTCCGGAAATCAGCGGCAGCGGTGGGTAGTTTTGGGGATTCTCCGGGTGATGCGGCCACATGTCGTGCGAATAGGGCAGGCCGAAAAAGAAGTCGAACCCATGACGGGTGGGCAGAAACTGCGGATAGTCGCCCAGGTGCCACTTGCCGATACAGGCGGTGGCGTAGCCGGCTTCTTTCAGCATTTGGGCCATGGTGACTTCCCCGTCGCTGATCCCCACCGGGCTGTGGGGCCCGAGGGCGCCGAGGATCGAGACTCGTTCGGGGTAGCAGCCGGTGAGCAGCGCCGCGCGGGAGGCGGAACAGACCGCGGTGGCGGCGTGGAAGTCAGTGAAGCGCACCCCCTGGTCGGCCAGGCGGTCGAGGTTGGGCGTGGAGAAACCCACCGCCCCGAACTTACCCGTGTCTGCGTAACCCTGGTCATCGGTGAAGACCACGATAATATTGGGCTTACGCTTCCCCCCGCCGCCCTCGGCCTCTGGTTCCGGCCGGCTTCGGCCGCAGCTTGCCAGAGCAGCGCCTGCCGCACCGGCACCCACCAAACCCAGGAAGTCCCTGCGGTTGAATTTTCTGTCCATTTTGCGCCTCGTGGTTATAGGGTTCCCTGCAGTCCACCGCTTTTTGCCAGTTCAATCAGCCGGTTTATTTCCTGCCGATAACCGTCACTCCGCGGCTGTCTCCAGGGCGATGACCCGCTCAGGCCGGAGCTCTGTGCGGATTCAGGACGGCATGCTGTTTTCGCCAATCGGGGAAGTCGGATAGAATGGATTGATTTCAATCTATCAAATGGGCGGGTAGGCGGCAACTGTCACGGGAAAAAGAATCGTCGCGGCCGGAACCGGGCAGGGGTGCAGCCGGTCCACCCTGTTTCGTTAGGGTGGACAATCGCTATACTGGACTATTTTATTATGATGAACGTAACCAGAAACGCCGGATTGTGGGTGAGCTGCCGTTCCAGGCCATAAATCGAAGGCACCGGGCCGCCAGGCGGCGGTAGATCGGGATTCGGGTTGTTTACCAGTCTTTTGGCTCTCAGCAGCAGATTGTCCCGCAGGGTGAGCCGCAGCCACCAGTTTTCGCGGATTTGAATTTTTCCGCCTCCGCCAAAATTGAAGCCGATACTCCCGTAGTTCGGAATTGAATTGAACGACTGGGAGGAACTACCAGTGTAACTGTTGCCGAAAATGTACGCGTATCCCAGCCCGGCTCCAAGAAAGGGCTTGACCCTCCAGAGGAAAAAAGGCGGGTACCAGGGCAGCACGTAATTGACGTAAGATGCGAACATCAGTGTACTGGGTTTGGCTGCCTGGTCCGCCCTGTCGGCCAGGCCAAAGTCGTATTCGGCCTCGAAACCGGATACCGGCAGGTTGTGGACGTAGGTCATACCGATATAGGTAGCGGTACAGATTCCGCCCGGAGAATTGTAACGCATATTCACCTGTTGAAAGCCTGAATTCATCAAGGGATTATCGAAGCGGGTAAAAATGTCTGTCCTCTCCTGGTCAATGCCGGCCGGCCCGGGATGATAGACGATATCGTTCGCCTTGAAATAAGGGCCGAATGAAAAACCGATTTCCGCACAGCGGGCTGAAACTGGCGAAAGTGCGATTGCCAGGTACAGAATGAAACTTGCCGGTCCCGTTTTTTTCATCGCCGGGCCCTCCTCGCTGCGAAACAGGGAAAAAAGACCGGAGCCGGACGGCGGATCGCTTTCATCCGGTAAACCGCCGGGTCCGGGACAGGGATGAATCGGACCTGGGACGCCGTTATCTATTGTTAAATATGCCTGATTGCGTGAAAAGTTTCAAATTGCCGTTGAAACTTAAATGCCGCTGTGAACCCGGTGATAGACCCGGCAAATAAAAAAGCTCCGGCTGGTAATCTGCCGGAGCTTTTTACCTGGTGCCCCTAGGGTGACTCGAACACCCGGCACGCGGTTTAGGAAACCGCTGCTCTATCCACCTGAGCTATAGGGGCAAGCCTTGTAATTCAATGACTTGCGAGATTCTTACGGTGTCTTCAAATTGTCTTGGTGTCCATATGGTGTCCATACCTTATCCAACCTGCCGATCGCTTCCTGCACATATTCCGGCGATAAATGAGAATAACGCATGGTCGTCGTGATCTCTTTGTGACCCATCACCTGCTGTACCGTCTTAAGGTCTATCCGCTGCATGACCAGGTGCGAGCCAAAGGTGTGCCTGAGATCGTGAAAGCGAAAATCCTCTATTTTGGCCCGCTTAAGGGCCGTCAAAAACCCTTTCTTGATATCCCCGAAAGGCTCTCCGTCTTCGTTGGAGAATACATACGCGCCTTTGAGCTGCCCAAAGAGCTGCTTCAGCTCCTGGTAAAGGGTCTGGTTAATTGGTATCACCCTTATCTCATTGTTCTTGGTCTTTTTAACGGTAATCTTGCGGTTTTCAAGATCCACGTCAGCCCAGCGCAGGGAAAGAATCTCTCCTTTCCTCATCCCGGTATTTAAGGCGGTAATTATAATCGACCGCAGGTAACCTTGGCAAGCCTCAAGCAGCTTCCTGGCCTCGTCAGGGCTTAGGTATCTGAGCCGGCCGGGTGGCTCTTTGAGGAGCTTGACCGATTTTACCGGGTTCGCCGTTGCATAGTTCCATTCAACAGCCTTAGTATACATGTGCTTCAGGCAGGCCACTTCCCGGTTGACCGTGGCCGGGGCCACTTTCTCAAGCCTCTTCGCCTTATATTCATCGACCATCCGGGCGTTGATTTCAAATAGATACTTCCCTGTAAAGAAGCTGGTCAGATGAGAGACACTCCACCTGTCCCGGCGCATGTAAGTTGAGGAGGCCTTGTTTGCTTTACAGTAATCCAGGTATTTCTGTGCGAACTCCTCGAAGGGGATCTTCTTTTGCTCATGGATGCCGAGATATTCGCCCTTGGCCAGCTTTACCTGGACATCCTTCAGCACCTGCTCGGCCAGCTTCTTTGAAGGGCCTATCTTTCTTCGTTTTCGCCGCCCTCTGAAGTAGTAGTCGATGTACCAGTTTTTGCCTTTTCTGTAGACACCCATTGCTTATAGCTCCTTCCTACTGCCAATTTCAATTTATGATGTCAGCCTGCTTTCTGCCATGGACCTGCCGGAGGCCAATACATATTGGAATGGCTATCACCAGTTAAAGTGCGGAGTGGTGTTTCAAAGAAATCCCGCAGTGTGATTAAGACATCAGCCAACTCCAGATTCGGCCGTTCAGGGACTGCTCGTTCAATAAAAGCCTTCCATTGGGTTAGTTTTGATGAATCTGCCGCGAACTCTTCTTTTAGTCCTGACGGGAGACTTTCAGGCAGCTTCCGTCCCCGCTTGTAAAGTGTTGCCCTGATTGCCTCTGTTAGAGTTTCTGCCTTGAATTCAAAATTGCTTGCAAGTGTCCACAGATCAAAATAGTCCTTCATCCGGCTGTTGAGTAATCCCAATACAATAATGGCATCCAGTTTTTCAGCTACGACAGATTCGCGCGAGTAAACATGAATTCTCGGTGCGGGAAAATCCAAAAGTGTTGGGAAAATCTCCTCTGTCGGCTCTGGTACTATCACATCTCCGATCCCGACATCTATTTGCATGGCGAGCCGGGTATTGCCGATATTCCCTCGAATCTTTACACGCAGCCCCTGATAGATTTCTCCCTCTCGTATTTCTTCCACCCTTATGTAATCTGCGTTGAACACTACACCGTCATCGACTGTCTTTACCAGGCAAACCTCCCGGAAGATTTCTGACAGCACCTGTTGATCGATTTTTCCAAAACCGAGCAGGTCAATATCCCTGGTAGGCCTGTAATTTCGATTCATCCAGAGCATGAAAAGCATCGCGCCTTTCAAAGCAAAACGGTCAGAATGCTTAGTCAGTGACAGGCGATAAAGCAGGCGCTCTATACCATACCGGGTCAGAACGAGGTTATAATCCTCCCGGTTTTTTCTGGCCAGGTTCAATAACCGGTCAAGTACCGATTGCTCTACCGCTTTATTCAAAGCATCGCCTCCATGTATGGCTTCATTACCTGCTCCACACGGCACACCCGGCTGAAGGCTACCAGTTCATCGACTGTCGCTTTTTTCTGGCGCAGGCTGTCCCGAAGAGCTTCAATGGCCACATCGAGGCCGATTTTGCTTCTGTACTTGAAACAATCCGCCACGGTCTTTGCCGGGCTGAAAACTTTAATGTCCACTCCCTCTATGTTGTTGACTTCTATTCCCTTGGATAGCGAAGAAGCGGAGTAACGCACCACCCGAATCTGCACCGTGTCGATCTTGGGCTTACGTGCTTTATGACCAATCCCCAGCCACACTTGGAAGGGAGTTTGTGTTGTCAGGCCATGATATTGAAGCGCCGATAGCAGACATATTACTGCCGACGGTGCATACTTGCACACCTCGGCGAAGCTGCGGTATTCGCTCTGCATCGAGTTCGGAAGGCAATACACACCGCGCCCAACCCTGTCCAGTACTCCGCGTCTGTGCGCTAGGCTGAGGTGTTGGCGCGACAGGCCTATCTCAGCCAGGTCACCTGGCCGGAGAAGCCCCTTTTTGCTAGCAAGCCGCGCTATCTGTTTTATAGGAGAAAGTTTCATATTTGGAATATACATAACGTCGGCACTTATTGTCAAGTGCCGTCACTATGAATATGCAGGTGTTAAGTAATTTTTCATTCAAACATATCAAATCTTTCCTCTTCCTGGGTTCTTCTATCAAGCCACCTCTCCAGGTCCGTCGTCTTGAACTTCAACAATCCTCCTACTTTCACATACGATATCTTCTTCTGAGACGTCCACTCGTAGAGTGTATTCTTACTGATTCCCAGAAACTCCGCGGCTTCTGTCGAATCCAGCAACTGTTTCTGTTTTCTAATATGGTCAGAAACAATACCTTTTTCAGAAACAATAACTTCCGCGCCTACACTGCCAAAGAACTCCTTAACCCTGGAACTGTGATAGAATCGTATTCGCTCCCGCTCCTTGAAGGAAAAGGCCTTCTTGACTTCTGTTTTGAGCTGTGACAGGCGCTTGTCATCAGAACAGACAGCCAAGATGTAGTCGTAACCGGCCTCAAGGCACTTCCTGATGTTCTGGACCTCGTGTTCCGGCGTGGTGGTGCTTGAAATTTCAACTGCCACCCTGATACCATCCTTATCTAACCCAACATCCACGTTCTCAAGGGTGCGGGGAATCCTTTCTTCGACCCTTGCTTTCCAGCCGAAAAGCTCAGCCTGCTCCTTGACCATATTCTGTAAGTCTTTATGAAGATCGCCGCCCTTGCCTGCTGAAGCCAGTTTTTCGACAACAGAGACGCCTTTATCAGTCAAGCGGAGCACTTTAGCCAGCCGGCCCAGAAGCCCCCTCCTGGTCTCCTCCTGAACGATCAGGCCTTGTTCAATCAAATCCGACTTCAGTTTATCCCCCTTGTAGCCGCTCAATTGGAGCGCCTTATATACCTTGGTTATGAACATATCCGGGTGCTGGTTGAGAAATTCAAGAAAACTTTTCTCCTCCGGCAGCAGTTCTGCCTTTTCAGGGGCGGGCTTTCTGGCCGGTTTTTCTATAGTATCCGGCTGCCGCGAATCAGTCTCTCCCTGTTCAACTGCGGATGGAACGGCTGCAGTAAAATCTTGTCTTTCTACGAATTCTTTTTGTACCGCGAGTTGACTTTCAAGCTTTTCAAGTGGACAGGCATACTTCTTCCGGGATAGCTCGATCACCCTTTCCCGACGTTCACGGACAATGTCTTCCGGCACATCAGCCGGAGATGTGGTCTTCAGGTTAAAATCCTGGTCTGCCCGCTCAATCCTGGCAATGGCCTCGCCGATCCCCAGGTTCTGCAAATCTTGGGCATCGAAATAGGCGAAGCCTTCTTCCAGCTTCTTGGCGTCGAAATCACCAAGCCTGAAACAAATCCGGGTGCCAGGATTGGCAATTACTGAACTGGCAAGTTCATCGTCTCTGGAAAGAAGCTGGCGCAAATCCTGGTGAGCCAGGACAAGGCCGAAATGGTATTTTCTCCCGCCGGAAAGAATTTCGGCCATTGACTTGGTAGCAAAATTCTGGAACTCGTCAACGTAGAGGAAAAAGTCCTTTCTTTCTGATTCGCTTTTGGACTGCCGGGCCATGGCCGCCTGGTGGAGTTTGGAAACAATGATCGTCCCCAAAAGATAGGCGTTTTCCACACCGATAAGACCCTGGGCCAGCTTTGCAAAGAGGATTTTCCGCGAGTCCAGTATTTCCCGGAAGTTCAGGCCTTCCTTCTGAACGACCATGTTCCTGATAGGTTTGGGTCGCAAGAAGGTGTCCAGCCGGGTGAGGATGGGTGCCTGCGCTTTGCCCACGAGGATCGGAAATTCCTTCTGCCAGTAATAGATCACTTCCTTGTCTTTGACCGTCTGCAGAAAGCTTTCCCGGAAACTTTTCTCAACCAGGAACCTTCTGAGATCGTGAAGAGTGCCACCTTTTTCACTTTCCAGGAAAGCCAGGACAGCGTTACTGAAAATCGAATTCATCTGGTCGCCCCAACTGGTGGAAAGCCTCCGGAAAACGCTCACCAGGTCAGAGGCCAGTACGGTCTTGTCAATCTCAGAGTAGGCTGAAAGGATATTGAGGCCGACCGGAAACTCGCTGTCCGAGGGATCGAGAAGTATCACGTCCTCGAATCTTTCTTCCGGGATGTGTCCCAACACCCGCTCGATCAAATCGCCATGCGGATCAAGGATAGCAAGGCCCTGGCCGTTCCTGATGTCCTGGACAATCAGGTTTAACAGCAGTGTGGACTTGCCGGTCCCGGTCGCTCCAATCAGATGCATATGCCGGAACCGATGTTCAGGACTTAAGGAAACCTGAGCTATCTGCCCCTGGTGACGGTTTTCGCCGAGAATCAACTGATGACCGGAAGCCATAGCGGGAGCTGCTTTGCTCTTTTTCAATTCCCGGCGCAGCTTGGCGCTTCGAATGCTTATCGATGGAGGATGGACAAGAGAAACAAGTTCAGCGCTGTTCAACAGCATGGCGCTCCGGTGGGTTTGACGCAGCAACATGTCGTCAATGTGAAAATCATCCTCATAGTCTTCGTTATTGAGCGGCAGAAGTTCATTGCTTGGCGGATTGGCAACCTGCCTGAGGCTACTGGCAATTGTCTCGATAATTTCAGAGGCGCGAGCTCGCCCGTCTGAGCTTTGAGCAGCCGCCCTGATAACGGCTGCATAGAGAGGCCTCTGGATTTTCTCTCTGCTTAATAGGACCATGTCCCGGCTATCAGCGAAAAAGCTATTGCCCTGATCGTCTGTCACCGCCCTGATGATGTTTTCCGACCAGGGGTGTGTTGCTGCCTGGAAAAGAACCTGGAAGACTGCCAGTTCACCTTTTTCCAGGTCATCCAAGACTCCAAAGATACCGGTCAGGGGGTCAGGCTCGAGCTTTCTGAAAGTCCGCAGAGGCCGCATGAATTCCTGGGAAAGGCCGAAATCCACAATAAATGACGGGATTTCCTTGTTCCAGCGAGAACTCAAGACATTCGATTCATCGTAAAGGACCGCATCTGGGAAATAGGCTTTCAGCTGCTGTTTGAGTCGATAGAGATCGGGATCGCGGCAGGAAAATTGGACAAAGACGGAATCCTTGGAGCCGATTATTTCAAAGCTGAATGGGCAATATGAATAGCTGAGGTTCAGGAGGAAATTCTCTGCGATTTCGATATCGAACTTCTGTTTGAGCGGCAGAGAAAGGGTTATCTCATGAAGGCTCTCTGTATTTTCAAAGGGAGCGGGTGGAAGCTGGAATCCTTTTCCCTCTCCGACTGACTCTTCTTCATTCGAATCGCGCTGGTTTTCGAATATGCCTTTTATCCCTTCCCAGACTTCGCTGAGGAATGTCGGATGGCGGCCATCATCCACGGCTACAGAGGCAGGCGGAAGATGGAAATAGAAAGGCTCGAACGCCGGCTCCAATTCCACCGGATACTCCCAGACTTGCCAGCCGCGCCCCCGTTTTTCCCAATTGTAGAAACTAAGGGTCAGCTGTTCCACAAGAGTCAGCTTAACCGGCGGCACTTCTTCTAAGGATTCTTCAGCCATAGGCAGTTATTTTATCTTATTGAATATATCGCTCATAACGGGCTTTCTCTCAAGTTCAGATAAGGCCCTTAGTCCTTTGCTGGAGATAATCTGCCCAACTACATCATCAACTGCCTTGCTAATGGAATCCTGAAACATCATAGCAGTGTCAAGGGTGAAATAGGTATCAGGCTTAAACCATCCTATAAAAAAAGGCCCAAAGACAGGGATTAACGCCATTAGTCCCCAGAATCCGGATGGCACCTCGCCAAGCCACCAGGAAAAGAAAAATCCGCTTCCAAAGGGAGCCGCGCAGATATCAAACAGGTGCTCTTTTCTTCTTACCCGCAGGTATTCTCTTTTGGCTGAAAGTAGGCCAGCCTCATGGAGGGTAACCCTGGTAATTTTAACATCGGGGAGTTGCTTCTCATTAATAGAGGTCTCAATGAGAGAATAGATATTTTGTGGGGATTCCTGCAGGCCCTCCACAAGGTTATGCCAGTGTGACAACACGATTTGAGCAGGTTTAGCCATGAGTCCTCCTTTTAAGGAATTTTACAGACGGGGAATGTTATCTTGACAATCAAAGAGGAATGTTGTTAAATCTAAGGCGGGTGGAGAAAAATTACAAGTATTACCTTTATTACTATTTTATCAGTGTTGGGGAAAAATTGGCTTTCAAACGTGCGATGAACAAAACAGACAGACAGAAAGTGGGCCGATGTGCTTTGACCGGCAGATTCATCTCTCTCAAGGAAGCGAAAACGCGCAAACACACGGCTTTTATTGAAGAGGTCCAGAGGACTCCTTCTAACCCGAAAGGAGAACAACTTTCTACCAAAGGTTTGAGAGTCCCCCAATTATCACCGGGGCTGGTGAGTCAAGTCAGGAGGAGTTTATGACGGAATATAGGAAAAAAAGAGGCACTGATACTTGGCATTGGTGCAAAAATTGCTCCAATTGGCCAACATATGATTATGATGTAAATTATTCAAAGCCCACTACTGGTGAGCTTGATAACGAGTGTAAAGCTAAGGAAAAGAGTAACAACTGCACTAAGTGACTTTTTATTCCCTCACCAGCCCCTAACATTTTAGAGAAATGGAGTAAAGTTAAATCTCATTGAGAGAAAAAAACCGTCAAACCATTAAAGTTTGACGGTGGGCTTTTACAAGGGAGAAGATACAACTTGAGTCTCTTCCTTTCCTAAAATCAGATTAAGCACCTTCTCGGTTTCGCCAATCACCCGCAGACAAGCGGAATACGGGCTGATCTTCAACTCCTGGGCGTACTGCTCGATATACCGGTACGAATTGCCGAAAAACTTGTCGCCGGTTTTTCCCACCAATCGGCAAAGGGCCAGGGCGGACAGTTCAGCTACAATTTCCTGAAAAGGATCCTGACCCGGCTCCAATCCGTTTCTGAGCATTTCATGCCCGGCGTGAGCCAACTCATGAAAGAAAGTCCTCTCCTCTGGGGTAGCCAGAGCTATTTCTCGCCTCTTGAGTGAAAAATAACCGTAATAGCCGTAATTCCCCGGTATGGCCTTGACTGGGATTCCCCATTCCTCAGCCTTTTCAATCAGGGAAAATCGAGGTAGCTCTATTTTTTGGTAATCCAATGCCTCGCCACCTGTGTCTTCCACTCTGAATACCGGCTTGGTCAGGAATCCTTTGAGTACCTGTTTTTCTTCGCCGGTATCCTCGTCCTCGACTTTTTTCAGATAAGGGACAAGGATAAAAAAAGCTTTTGCCCCTCTCCTGACATACCGGTTGACATCGAGCCACTGCTTGAAGCCTCTGGCGTCCTGGGTGCCGGCAAGAAACATCAGGGTGCGGTTAATCAGACTCCATTTGGCTGAAGGGATATTGGGAATAGGAAAAAGGCTGTAGGCAATTGCTTCGGGGATATTGCCGCTTTTGAAGCGCTCCAGGATGGAGTTCAGCGTAGCTCTTACTTTGTCGTTCATTTTACCCCTCCTCGGTTCTGGGTTCGTAAAAGCCCAAAAGTGAAAAGGGGTAGTTTTATTAAAGGGCTGCGGGTCGCCTTAGTTTCTCAGAATACTGCTGGAAGAAACCTTTACAAGAAGGGAAAATTTGCCAGAGAAAAATCTTGACAAAGTGGAGAGCCGTATATTATAAGTTACGTAACTTAAAAGTTACAATTGTCGGCAAAGGCAATTCTGGTTTTTTGATCAGGGACAACCCGTTGTCTTCAGTAATACAAGGAGTCGTGATTCTCTTTTTCTTCCCTTTCAGTGAGAAGATCGGACGCTGATACGCCAAGCGCGACTGCCAAAGTCTCGAGTCCCAATAGGGTGATATTTCGTTTGCTTCGTTCAACGTCGCTGATATAAGTGCGATGATAACCGCAGATTTCCGCCAGCTTTTCTTGGGATAGTCCCTTTTGATGACGATAATACCGGAGATTTTCTGCCAGAGTTGCAAGTAGAGGTCGGCTGGGCTGTTTCATCAAGTTCCTCGAAAAAGTTGATTGATGATGAAATCCAGCGGGATTATGCCCTTCAGTAACTTAGAAGTCTACCGGATAAAAGTTACATGTTGTCAAACCATGTTTGGTCCCGAGAAGTATGTCTCTCACCTGGAGGTTTAAATGAGAAAGTCGGCGGCGACCTGTTTTATTCTTGCTTGGATTTCGGTCTTCGGAATTGTCCGGGTTTGTAATGCTCAAGAAAAAATTGAGATGAAAGGAAGGCTTGGCGTTGGTATTCAATCCAACCTTCTCAATTTCGGGCTGGGGCCAACCGTGGAATTTTTCACGGTGGAAAACTTTTCATTGGCTGGAAGCTTCGGAGCACTAAGCGATTTCACCTCGTACGGAATCCGGGGAAATCTCTTTTTCAACAAGACCAAGGAGTATAGACCGTTTCTCGGGGCCGGTTATTCCCAAATAAATGGCCCAGAAGCGACACCCGTTTTCGGGAGTAAACTTGAGACCAAGGGATCTGGTTTAGAGATATTCGGAGGTCTGCTTCAGTTGGCTTCAAAGAACCTCGGCATTCGTTATGAAATAATCTATGGGGCTATGCACTTGACTGCGGTGACTACTACATATAGTATTCCTTCTCATGGAGGAATATCCGAAAACGATGCTTGAACTGGAGGAGAGGTTCAGAACGGAAGCGGCCTGTCGGCATTATTTGAGCAATCTCAGGTGG
>JAZDIG010000125.1:0-6491 GCA_043805105.1 Candidatus Glassiibacteriota bacterium
CTTCAGTAGCGGAGGGAAGGTGAAGAGCAGACGGGAAGTGTTGAAAGTGCTGACCGCATCGGCCGGAATGATGGCGTTGCTGCCTGAGTTACTGAGCGCCAAGAAACTGGCGCTGAGCCTGGACAAAGCGGAAAAGCTGAAAGAGGTCGGAGGATCGGCTATACTTAAGATCAAGGACCAGGACATTCTTTTCATCCGGGAGAAGGAAGACGTGATCCGGGCCCTGGACCCTGAATGCAGGCACAAGAAATGCACCGTGGATTACGACAGCAAACAGAATCTAGTTATCTGCCCATGTCACGGTTCGACTTACGACACTACCGGCAAAGTACTGAAAGGCCCTTCCGAAAAGGACCTGCGCAGCTTCGAGGCGACCCTCGCCGATGGCAAGATAATCTTTTCGCTGGACTGAAAAATGAATGTGAAACTCACCACCCTGGTTATCTTATTGCTGGCGGCATTCGTCTTCGGCGGCGCCACGGCGACCGCCCAGATGGATTCATCGGCTCCAACCGCGACAGACACCCAAAAGGTGGTGCCGGTGAACGACGTGGAAGCGGTGGAAGAAGTCTCGCCCGGTGAAGCATCCGGTTCGGGCGGAGGGCTGTTGGCCCCGATCGGCAGGTTCCATCCGGTGGTGATCCACTTCCCCATCGCCTGGATCATGCTCCTGGTGCTGGTCGAATTCGTGGCTCTGCTGACCGGTTCGGCGGGCTTGTCGCGTTACGGCAAAGTGCTGGCCGTACTGACCCTGTTGAGTTTCCTGCCCGCCATAACCACGGGCCTGATCCTGGCCGGAGCTCATGCTTCCGACCCCGATTTCCTGAAGCTGGGTTATCTTCACCGCAACTTCAACATCTCGGCCGGAATCGTGATGCTGGCGGCGCTGGCGGTCAGGCTGAAGATGAGCGATGAGAGCACCGGCCGGAAGCGGCTGCCGTATCTTCTGCTGGTAGTGGCTGCCACCGGATTAGTCGTAGTGGGCAGCCACCTGGGCGGCATGATGGTCTGGGGAGAAGATTTTCTGCCCCTGCCGTTCTGACCGGCCGGCTGGGTAATACCCGCATTACCGCCGTATCCGCATTCAGGAGAGCGAATTCATACACGCAAAAAGGCCCCGGGGCGTTTGAACGCTCCGGGGCCCGTTTCCGGCGGTCGACTTTTCCCCCTCCCGGAGTCGCAGCAGCCGGAAGCCGCTGCGCAACCGCCGGGTATTCTCGCTCGATAGTCTTTCTCCCTCGGCAAAACCTCGCCGCACCTCCCGGCAGATGAATGAGCAACCGCCGTGCCAGCTTCACGGTCCGAGAGGAGCTTTCGCAATCCCTTACCTTTCAATCTGTTAAACAATCCGATCGATACGGTTTTAGCGTAAGATCTGTTACCGGGGCGAGCCTATTGTCGCCGGTCAGGTAACAGCTAAAATTGAAACATTCAATTCGATTGCTGCAAATAGCGTAGGATTTTCTCCTGATCGACAGCTTGCAGGCCGAGCATTTTCGCGTGGCGCTCGACAATTACCACCCACTCTTCGTCAGTCTTGGACGAGGGGTCAGGCAGACTGTGGCAGCTCGTGCAGGTAGCCCGGAATGCCCGCTCCTCTTCGCTCATTGCCGAACGCCGCACATTGCCGGCGGAAGTGCAGGCAGTGGCTCCTACCACTGTACCGGCGAACAAAATATACGCCATCCCCTTCTTCATCAGAACAGCACTCCCATCAGAAACCTGACTTGGGTGTTGTCCGAGTGATCGGTAATCCCCCAGGCAGCGCCCACTGCGTACCAGATTTTTCCCGCGGCGAGTGAAAGGGTGGGGCCGAGGTAGCTGGTACTTTCCGTATCGCCGTGTTCGAACTCCCAGCGCGAGGTGGATTCGATGCCCAGTGAGAACCGGCGGCTGAACTCATAGCAGATTCCCACGTCCAGGCCAGCTTCGTGCTTGGTACCCGGCGAAAAAAATATTTCATAAACCGGATTTATCGCCATATTCATCTTTTCAACGGTTTTAGCCAGGATCAGCTTGCCCTCCAGCTTGTGCGGCAGGTCGAGGTCCACTTTCCGGTTGTATTCCAGATACAGCAGAGGATCCATGAAGTAAACCCCCTCTTCGCCGATCCGGTAACGGGTGCGAAGCTGCACCGCATCCCACTTGAAAGCGTCTCCCTGGTTCTGGCTGAAAATCTGGTAGATGCTGAAATCCCATCTTTCAGTAAGTCCGTGCTCGATCTCGATGCGATACTCCCAGTTATCCAGTTCACGCAGTCTGGTGGTCTGATAGAACTCGAGTTCGCTCGCGCCTTCGAGCATAGTCCGGTACTGGTAGGTCCAGACGAAGTTTCGCTGGTCGGCTGCCAGCTTTACATTGGAGACCAGCACTGCAGCCAGGACATAAAATACGCATCTATAGTTCATAGGTTACCCCTTGATATATAGTTCGTTATTATCCGGGAAGTCTGGAAGAGAAAGCGACTTAAGATAATCCGGCCGGTTTGAGAATACCTATGAAAGTGATTCTCGGATATTTAAACCGGCATCCGCCCGAAATGTTACATAAAAATACCGGACAGCGGGAGACCGTTTTTCAGCGGCCAGGTCTAAGGCAATTCAGGCGAAAAGGCCGCTCAGCCCGGCCAGATCGGCCAGCTCGTGTGCCGGCGCCACGCCCAGTTCATCCGGCTTGACGCTCAGGCGGTTAACCCAGACCGTGCGGAATCCGAACGAGACCGCCCCGGCCACGTCGAAGTAGTTCGAGGAAACGAAGCCGATTTCTGCGGCGGCCAGCCCGCTCGCCCGGCAGGCCAGCTCGTACACTTCCGGAGCCGGCTTGAAAGTTCGCCGTTCGTGGACGCTGACCACGTGCCTGAAGATTCCGGCCAGGCCGGAGCTTTCCACCGCCGCCGCCAGCATGCGCGGGGTGCCGTTGGACAGGATACCCAGGGGTAGATGTCCCAGTGCCTTAAGCGCGGCTCTTACTTCCGGGTAGGGAGCCAGGCGGTCGTAGGTTTTCATCAGCGCCGCAACTTTTTCTTTTCCCGGCTCGACTCCAGCTTTCCGGCAGGCGGCTTTCAGAGCTTGTTCAGTGACTTTCTCGAAATCCTCGTAGCGGCCCATCAGGCTGCGCAGCCAGGTGTATTCGAGCTGTTTGCTGCGCCAGAGTGCGGTAATCGCCCTCCCCGCCTCGCCGAACTGTTCGCTGCAGGCCCAGGCCACCGAATTGACATCGAAAAGGGTCCCGTAGGCATCGAAAAAAAGGGCCCTGACCATCTCCATTACTGCCTCCGTTTCGCCGTGGATAAAAAAACCGGCAGACTATTCGCCTGCCGGTGGAGTATACTGGCGGAGAGGGAGGGATTCGAACCCTCGATAGAGTTTCCCCTATAACACCTTAGCAGGGTGCCGCCTTCGACCTACTCGGCCACCTCTCCAGGTTGTCTTCGCCCGTCCGGAATGCACAAAGCTAAAAGCCGTTGCTCCGGGTGTCAAGTTTCGAGCTGCCGTGACTGTACCGGCCGGCTTCCCCGCTACATTTCCTGCAGCTCGCCATCGCCGTATTCCACTTTGTATCTTTCGATATAATCGGCGATGTCCGCCACGCTGACCCACCTGACCCACACCTCGTCGGGTACCAGGATCCGCATCTCCTTTTCCAGGTCCATCAGAAACCTGGTTAGATGCATCGAGTCGACTTCGAGTTGGTCGAGCCGGGTGGTGGCGTCGAGTTTTTCGTTGAGGCAGCGGTTGGTCTTCAACAGTCCGATAACAATGTTTAAATAATCGGGATCGCTCATCTGCACTTCGCTCCTGGCGCCGACCGCCTCAGCGGCCCGCGACCGCAGTTTCCGCTCCGCCGGCGGCGGCGCTCTGTTTGCCGGCCTCGATGATCCGGATCACTTCCAGCGCCGACTCGTAGGTTACCAACGGCCGGTTCGCTGCGAAGGCCTCCAGCACCCGGCCCATCATGATACCGGTGCTGTCCCTCTGGCCCAGCTGCATGGCGTAGCGGTGATCCCGGTCGGTAGTAACGGCGACCGAATAGGTGTGGTTTTCCCAACTGTGGATCACACCGCAGGCGCCGTTTTCGAATTCGAGCAGAAGGAGATGGCGGCGGATACCCCGGCTTATGTTGCGCAGGACCGCCACCGGCAGGCTGTCGGTCACTTCCACCATGACCTCGATGCTGTGCACCGAATAGCGCGCCAAGTCCTGGTAGCACGGCCCGCTGACCGTGACTATCGATGGCTTTTCGCCGGCCGCGGCCATCTTTGCCTTGAGTTCCACCAGGGCCGGGTCGAACCGCAGGGCGCTGCAGGTGGAAAGCGATGTTCCGCCATTGCGGGCCGCCTCGATCATCGCCCTGGCATCGGCCACTGTCTCGCTCAGGGGCTTGTCGACAAACACCGGCTTGCCCCGCTCCAGGAACGGCAGGGCCTGTTCCCGGTGGTAGTCGCCCCACATGTCGCAGACAAACGCCCCCTCGGTGGAGTCGGTCGCCTCTTCTATCGTATCCACCAGCTTGTCCACCAATACCGCTTCCTGAACTCTCCGGGCGAAAGGCACGTTCCGCGACCAGATCGTGCTGAAATGCCAGTCCTTGCCATACTCTCCAGCCCAGTCGTGTTCCGGGAACAGGTAGTGGGCCCAGGCCGGGCAGTTGGCAACGAACTTGGCCCGGTTTCCGCCATTGACATACCCGGCAAACAGGTACGGGTGCGAATTGTTCACTCCGACCAGTGCAAGCTTGCGCATTCGTCAAACTCCATGTCTTGTTCGAGTTTTAATTTGATGCTGCGTGTAATTTGGCGAATTGTTTTCCGCTTGGCAAGTTATTGCCTGAGCGCTGCAGAGCAGTTCTACGGAGCGGCGGGACTTTCCACGATTCTCTTGTCAAGCCGCAGCCGACACTTTAGCTTTCTGGTAAAATCCTCACGTTCAAAATAATAACACAGTTCATTCTCAGCGGGAGACTTAATTGAAGATTCATGAATTCCAGGCCAAGAGTATCCTCAGCCGCGCCGGCGTCCCGGTGCCGGCCGGAGAGGTGTGCGAAACCGCCGGCCAGGCGCGGGCCGCCGCCGAAAAACTTTCCGAGGCGGGCAGGCCGCTGGTGGTCAAGGCCCAGATTCATGCCGGCGGCCGCGGCAAGGGCGGCGGGATCAAGCTCGTCCGGTCGGCCGGGGAAGCGGAGAAAGCAGCCGGGGAAATGATCGGCTCCACTCTGGTCACCCCGCAGACCGGGCCGGAAGGCCGGACAGTGGGCCGCGTGCTGGTGGAACAGGGACTCGACATCCAGCGGGAGCTCTACGCCGGCATCGCTTTCGACCGGGCCAGCGCGATGGACGTGATGATGGTGAGTACCGAGGGCGGGGTGGAGATCGAGGAAGTGGCGAAAAATGCCCCGGAGAAAATACACAAGGAATACATCGATCCGGTGACCGGCATACAGCCCTACCAGGCCAGGGGCCTGGCTTACCGCCTGGGCCTGGCCGGCGACCTGGCCCGGGAAGCCGGTAAAGTGTTCCAGGCCCTTTATGCGGCCTACACGGCCAACGAGGCCTCGCTGGCTGAAATCAACCCGCTGGTAATCACCGCCCAGGGCCGGGTGATCGCCCTGGACGCCAAGATGAACTTCGATGACAACGCTCTCTTCCGGCACAAGGACATCGCCGCCATGCGCGATCCGCTGGAAGAGGACCCGCTGGAGCGGGAAGCCAACGAATGCGGGCTCAATTACATCAAGCTGAGCGGCAACGTGGGCTGTATGGTCAACGGCGCGGGGCTCGCCATGGCCACCATGGACATCATCAAGCAGGCCGGCGGCGAGCCGGCCAATTTCCTGGACGTGGGCGGCGGCGCCAACGTTGAGACAGTCGGCAACGGCTTCCGCATCATCTGCAAGGACCCCAATGTGGGCGCGGTGCTGATCAACATTTTCGGCGGGATCGTGCGCTGCGACCGGGTGGCCCAGGGCGTGGTGGATGTCCTTGGCGGCTTCGGCCTGGAAGTGCCGGTGGTGGTGAGGCTCCAGGGGACCAACGCCCAGCAGGGCAAGAAGATCATCCAGGAAGCCAAACTCGGCTTCCAGTGGGCAGACAGTTTCAGGGAGGCCGCCGAAAAAGCAGTGGCCGCGGCCAAGGAGGGTGCCAGATGAGTATCCTCGTCGGCAGGGACACCCGGGTGGTGATCCAGGGAATAACCGGCGGCGAAGGCAGCTTCCACGCCCGGCAGATGATCGAGTATGGGACCAACGTCGTGGCCGGGGTCACTCCCGGCCGCGGCGGCCAGAAATTCGAGGACAAGGTGCCGGTTTTCGACACCGTGGCCCAGGCGGTCCAAGCCACCGGCGCGGACAGTTCTGTGGTGTTCGTCCCGTCCGCTTTCGCCGCCGATGCGGTCATGGAAGCGGCCGCCGCCGGAGTGAAGCTGGTGGTCTGTATCACGGAGGGAATCCCGGTGCTGGACATGGTCCGGGTCAAGCGTTTTCTGGCCGGCCGCTCC
>JAZDIG010000126.1:0-16252 GCA_043805105.1 Candidatus Glassiibacteriota bacterium
TGTCGGTAGTGATCATAACCCTCGATGCCGAACGGGTGATCGGCCGGACCCTCGAGTCTGTGGGTTTCGCCCGGGAGACAGTGGTGGTCGACAGCGGCAGCCGCGACCGGACGGTCGAGGTCTGCGAAAGATTCGGGGCGCGGGTGATCCGCCGGGACTGGAGCGGCTACGGGGCGCAGAAGAACTTCGCGGTCGAACAGGCCGGGTCTGCCTGGGTGCTTAGCCTGGACGCGGATGAAGTGGTGAGTCTGGAGCTGGCCGCGGAGATTGCGGCCCTGGATGAGTCTGCGGCCTGGGACGGCTATCGCATCCCCCGGCTCAACCACTATTTTGGCAGGGCCCTTCATCACGGCGGCCAGTACCCCGACCTGCAGCTTCGGCTTTTCCGCAAGGGCCGGGGCCGGTTCAACCTGCGGCCGGTCCACGAGGCGCTGGAGCTGGACGGCCCGGCCGGCCGGCTCAAAGGGGAACTCCTGCATTTCAGCTACGCCACGGTCGATCAGTACCTGGAAAAGTTCCTCCGCTACACCGAACTCGAAGCCCGGCGGCTCCTGGAGAGCGGAGAAAAGCCCTCGGCCGGCCGGCTGATCAGCCAATTGGCGGCGGCCCCTTTCGCCAAGTTCGTGCGCCGCTACCTGTTCAAGCTCGGCTTCCTGGACGGACTGCCGGGTTTCCTCGCCGCCGTCTTCACCTCTTTCACCATGATTGTCGGCTATGCCAGGTTCTGGGATAAATACCGCTCGCGTGCTGCTGGTGCGTAACGACCGGATCGGCGACCTGGTGCTCACCACCCCGGCGATCAGTGCGCTGCGCCGGGCGCTGCCGGACTCCCGGATCGACCTGGTATGTTCCGCCTATGCCGAACCCGTGGTCCGGCTCAATCCCCACCTCGACCAAATCCTCACCTGCCGCGGAATGAACGACCTTTCCGACCTGCCGGAGCTGGTCCGCACGGTGAGGGAGAGGCGCTACGGCTGCGCGATCGTGTTCGTCCATTCCTGGAAGAACGCCCGGCTGGTTCGTTCGGCCGGGATACCCCAGCGGGTGGGGCCATTGGTGAAACTCTACGCTCCCTTATATTTCAACCGGGCCGTTCGTCAGAGACGCAGCCGGGCCGAAAAGAACGAGGCCGAATACAACCTGGAGCTGCTGGCCGGAATCGGTGTCGATCCGCCGGGGGAAGTGCCGCTGCCGGTGGTGGTGCCGTCCCCGGAAGCGGTTGGCCGGGCGCGGGAGATCGTGGCCGGGCTGTTTCCGGAAAGAGAAAAGGGCAAGCTCGTGATCGTCCACCCGGGAATGGGCGGCAGCGCGCTCAACTGGCCGGTCGAACGCTGGCGTGAGCTGGTGGGGCTGCTGGCGGTCCGGGACGACCTCCGGGTGATAGTCACCGGCAGCTCGAGCGAAAAGGAGCTGGCCGAATCCACTATCAGCGCGGGGGACGCCGGGAGAGTGAAAGCTGTCTGCGGGCTGGGGCTGGAAGACTATATCGGGCTTGTCAGCCTGGCCCAGGCAATGGTGGCGCCCAGCACCGGGCCGCTGCATCTGGCCGCCGCCCTGGGGGTGCCGACCGTGGCCGGGATCTATTCGCCGGTGCGGGCTCATCACCCGCGGCGCTGGGGCCCCCTGGGCCCGGGCCGGATCCGGACTTTCCTGCCGGCAGTTGACTGTCCGGGACAGCTGGAGTGCCTGGAGGAGAAGTGTGGGGAGTACCCGTGCCTGGGCGGGATAACTGCGCGGGAGGTTTGCGAGTGGGTGGTAGGGGGGTGAAAGAAGGCACAAAGTAGGGGCGGTTCGTGAACCGCCCATTAGTGACAAAGTGACAGAGTTACAAAGTGAAAAGCAGTGACAAAGGCACAAAGTAGGGGCGACCGGCGGTCGCCCTTTTTTGCCAACCTGGACTGCGGTAGTAAGCTGCCCGACGGTTGCGCTCCACGACTACTGACTACTGGTGGGGCAGTGGGCTGGGCCTTCTGGCTTCTGGCTTCTGAATTCTGACTTCCGGCAGGGCGGGGCTTTCGGGCCTGGCGGCCTTACTTCTTCTTCGCGAACCAGCTTCTTCCGAAAGTCCCCCCGGTTTGCTTGTAATATTCCACCACGTTGCTGTAGCGCACGTCCTCGATAGTCACCACCGTTTTCGGGTTCACCGCGGAGATGATCGAAATCAGGTCCGGCACCTTCTTGCGCGAGAGGATCACCAGGCCCAGCCCCACCGGGCCTTCCCGGCCGGAAGCGGAAAATTCGGTCACGCCGTAACCCCGGCTGCGCAGCACCCGGGTGATTTCCTCGGAGGCCTCGCTGGAAATGTAGCGCACCACCTGCTGACCCACCGCCATTTTGCTTTCGATGAACATCCCGACCACGTTGCCCAGGGCGAAGCCGATTCCGTAAAAGATAAAATTCACCCAGTTGGTGATGTGGCTGATAATGCCGGTGATCGCCGCCAGCCAGATAGTGACTTCGAAGAAGCCCAGGGCGGCGGCAGTGATTCTCCGGCCCCGGATCACCATTATCATCCGCACCGTGCCGATCGAGACGTCCACGATACGGGCGCACATGATAGCCAGGGGCAGGGCCAGGGGTATGGCGTTGAGGGTTTCGAAAAGCCGCTCCAACTATTCCTCGTTATTCTTAGCTTCTTTTTTCTGGCCCCGCTTGAGGAAGCCGAATGCGAACAGCAGAAACGTGACGCTCCAGAACAACACCGGGTTAAGTGTATAATGCCAGCTTCCGCCGATACTTTCCTGCCAGTGGGCGGCCGACTCCAGACCCAGCTTGATCGCGATCCAGCCGATCACCAGGTAAGCCGAATGTTCCAGCAGGGGGAAGAGTTCCAGCAGCCGGATAATCAGGCTGGCGGCATAACGCATGAATATCAGGCCAATTATGCCGCCGAAATAGATCAGCCAGATGTGGCTGGTGAGGGCTACCGCGGCCAGGATCGAATCGATGGCGAAGGCGAGGTCGGTAAGCTCCACCACCATCACCGTGTGCCAGAATCCCTGCTGGGGCTTGGCCTGGTCCGGGCCTTTGGCCTGGTAAATAAAGTGCTTGGCCGCCAGAAAACCCAGATAGAGCGCGCCCGCGAGCTGGATATACCAGTAGCGGATCAGGGTGGCCGCACTCAGGACGGCGAGCAGCCGGAAGACGAACGCTCCGCCGATACCGTAAAGCAGCGCCTTGCGCTGCTGGTGTTTGGGCAGGCCCTTGACCAGCACCGCCAGCACCAGGGCGTTGTCCGCAGAAAGAAGGCCTTCCAGTGCGGCAATGGTCAAGACGATGAGTGCGTATTCAGCCACAGATTATCTCCGTATAGGGTTCCGCAGCCGAGTTCAGAAAGGCCCTGCTTTGAAAAATCCCCGATTCTTTGTATATTTCCCGGCCGGATAGCTAAGTTAAGGCAGAATATTAGGCCGTTACCCGCCGGCTGCGCAAGGAAAGATTTGTTCAATCCGAAAGGCTTCGTTCAGTGTCAGGCCAGATTATCGCACATCCGATTGCCGCCCTTTTCCTGATCGTGGCGCTGGGGAGCGCTCTGGGCTCAATCAAGATCGCCAACATATCGCTGGGGGCCAGCGGGGTACTGTTCGTGGCCCTGCTGTTCGGCCATTTCGGGGTGGAATTGCCCCCGGCCATCGCGGAGCTGGGAATCATCCTGTTCGTCTATGCGGTGGGCTTGCAGGCCGGGCCACGTTTTTTCAACCAGTTCAAGGCCCGGGGCGTGACCTATGCGCGGATCGGCGTGATAACGGTGGTGACCGGGGCGGCTGTCACCTGGCTGGTCACGAAGCTGATGGGGATCGATCCGGCGCTGGCAATCGGTATGTTCGCCGGGGCGATGACCAGCACTCCCGGCCTGGCTGCGGCAATGGACGCAGCGCGTAATCCCACGGCAAGCGTGGGCTACGGTATCGCCTACCCGTTCGGCGTGGTGGGCGTGGTGCTGTTCGTGCAGCTCCTGCCCCGGATTCTGAAGATCGATCTGGAAAAGGAGAAAGCCGGTCCGGCCGGGGCCGAAACCGCCGGCGGGAAGCTGGTGAGCCGCAAGCAGTTCGTGGTTTCCAACCCGGCCTGCGAGGGGAAGACCCTGATCGAGCTGCGGCTGCACCGGTTCATCGAGGTGAACATCAGCCGGATTCGCCGCGGCGAACGGGTGGAGCCGGCCCGGCCGGACTTCCGCTTCCAGCAAGGGGACGTGGTGCTGGCCGTGGGCAAGGAGGAAGAGCTCGACAAGCTGAGGATCATATTCGGGGAGGAGACCCACGAGGAGGAAATCCTGGCCACCCAGGACGTGATCGCACGGGACGTGTTTGTCAGCCACCCCGAAATGACCGGCAAATCGCTGGTCGAACTGGGCGTATTCGAAAACTACGGAGTGGTGATCACCCGGGTATTCCGCGAGGAGATGGAGTTCGTTCCCACCGGGCGGTTCGTGCTGGAGATCGGAGATTCGGTGCGGGTCACGGGATCGAAAGAGAACTGCGACAGGTTCGTCCAGGCGGCGGGCCAGCACGAGAAGCGGGTTCACGAAACGAGTATCCTGGCCCTTTCGCTGGGGATTTTCGCCGGCGTGCTATTGGGTTTCAAGGAGTTCGGCCTGCCCGGCGGCGCCTCGTTCCGGCTGGGCCTGGCCGGCGGGCCGCTGTTCGTGAGCCTGGTGCTGGCCCACTACGGCCGGATCGGCAAATTGAACATCCGGATTCCGCGCGGAGCCAAGTATATCATGAGCCAGCTCGGCCTGGTCCTCTTTCTGGCCGGCGCCGGCACAGCCGCCGGCGGGTCGATTGCCCAGGTCCTGGCCTCTTCGGGCGTTTCCCTGTTCGTGGCCGGGGCCCTGATCACGGTGGGAGCGGAGGTGGCGGGGTTCGCGGTCAGCCGCTACCTTTTCCGGCTCGACATGCTCAGCGTGCTCGGCGCAGTCAGCGGCGCCATGACCAGCACACCGGCCCTGGGGGCAATCAGCGACGCCACCGACAGCCGTCAGCCACTGCTGTCATACGCCGCGGTCTATCCCGTGGCCCTGATCCTGATGACCGTCACCTGCCAGTTCCTGATCTTCCTGCTTTAGCCTCCGCCGGAACCGCGGAACCAGGAAAGGCGTCCTTCTGCGGTACTCTTCGTATTCCTTGCCGAACCTGCGGATCAGCTCCCTCTCCTCGATCAGCCGATGGTACAAGGTAGCGATCACCTGGCTGATAACAAACAGCGCCAGGCCGGAGGAGAGGCGGGCGAACCAGGTGAGGACTCCGAGGTAGTAGAAAGTGGAGCCGAGCTGGATCGGATTGCGGCAGTAACGGAAGGGGCCTCTGACCACCAGCCTCACCGGTGGAACGAACACGTTGGGAGTCCCCCCGCCGATTGAAAGCTGCGCCCAGGCGGCCCAGAGAAGCCAGGAAAGCCCGAATGAGATGGAGGTCAGGGCAATGGAGAATTCGACTGCGGGTGAAATTTCGAGCAAGCCGGGCAGCTCCACCAGGCCGGCCAGCAGAATGGCCAACCAGGGGATAATTACCAGGAAATTCAGGGTGACTGAAAGGAGGCCGAACACCCTGGAAAGCCAGGAGCGCTTCCTGGCAGCGAGCTCGAGGAGCTTTTTGATATAGGTATCGCGCATCGCGCGTTATTGTTCTATAGGAACCCGATTACGGTGTAATCAGGATAACAAATCAATTCGATTGCCGGCCTGCCCACACCGCCGGTAATGTCCGGCCAAGGCTTTAATATACTACTATCCGCAATACCTTGCAGAATTACCGCGGTCAGTCGTTATTTGCGCCGGAACCGCGGAACCAGAAAAGGCGTCTGCCTGCGATACTCAGCGTATTCCTCACCGAAACGCCGGCGCAGCTCCCCCTCTTCCACCAGCCGGTTATAGAGAGAGCCTGCGATAAAAGCGATTGTGAAGCTCGCCAGACCCGCGGCGAAACCCGAGATGAAGGTGGCAAGTCCCAGGTAGTAAAGCATGGCGCCGAGCTGGATCGGATTGCGGCAGTAGCGGAAGGGGCCTTTGACGATCAGCTTTCTGGGGGGAACCGCCGGATTGGGCGTGCCCTGGCCGATTGTAAGCTGAGTCCAGACCGCCCAGGCCAGCCAGAACAGGCCGGCGGCAAGCGAAAGCCAGGCTGCGGCAACTGCAGCCGCTCCGGGTGCGACAATCAGCCGGCTCGGGAGAATCCAACCGGCGAACCGGATCAAGAGCCAGGGGATCAGGGCCAGGAAAAGCGAGCCGCCGATAAGCAGCGCCACGGCCTTGGTTAAAATGCCACGCGGCTTTGCGGCGAATCCGAGAAGTATCCTGATATAAAATTCCCGCACGTCAAACCTCTGGAGATTATTCCGTTTAAATCCCTCCTGGCTCCACTAATGTCCGGTCAGGAAATCGCAAGCCATGTTCAGAAAAGCTTTTTTCCTACTTTCGCGGGCCGAAAGTAGGCAAAGGCTTTGGGGGCCGCGAACTCGCCCGGACTTGGATTATTATTTTACCTCTGGTGTTTCCAGAGCTTTTACTCCGCTCCCACGGTGCGGGGCACGCTGGCGCGAATCGCCCGCCACACCGCGTTGCTTCTTCCGCCGGCGGTGTGCAAGCCGCCTCTACTCCGCTTCCAATCTTCAAGCTCGGACAGCGCGGCCCCCGGGAAAAAACACTCGGGCGTGTTCCGAGTGTGCGTACCTTGAATGATCCCCTACCGCAAAAAAGGATTTGAATTCCGTACAGATGAGTGCACGCCTTCCATAGAGTTTGTGTTCCAGTACAGCAAAAACTGACGGCATATTACTGGGATCGAGGGAGATATAAGAATTTGCTCTCAATTCGGTATTATTTCAGTCCCACCGGGGTGGCTTCCACCACCCGCAGAATAAGCTTTTTTTCGTCTTCGAACCCTCGAGCCAGGTCCCGGACTTTGACGGTCAGCCCGTACTCGCCGGCCGACCCGGCCGGCAGGTAGCCTGAAATGAGCCCGGAGTGCGGATCGATGTGGACAGCTTCCGGCGCGCCGGCCAGTTCGAACCGCAGGCTGTCGCCGGAGCGGAAACGCATCTGGTAGGCCTTGCCGTTTTCATCCAGCGACACCAGGTGGCCGATCGAGGAGGAGACCTCGACCCGGGCCCGGTACAGAGAGGAACAAACTCCGGCCGGCAGTTCAGCGGTGGTGATGAGCGGATGGGCCAGCTCCGCCTGGGCGCTCACTTCGCTCTCCCGGCCCTCGGCATCCACCGCCGCCACCCGGAGCCAGGGCCGCCAAAGTTGGATCGGGAGCTCTAATTCGGAGGCCGGGCCGGCGGTTTCGCAGAGCAGGTTCGGCGGGCTCGACTTCATCCCGTCCAGGCCCGCATCGTAGCGATAGGCTGTATCGCTGGGCGTAAATCCCCGTTCGGCGCTGCCGTAGATCCGGTAGCGCGCGGGAGGCGTGCCGAGCGCGCCGGGCTGCCAGGAAAGCCTGGCCGAACGGGAGGCCGGGTCGAAGTGCGCCTGTACCGATACCGGTACGGCCGGAGCCGCTATCCGGAAAGAGAAGGTTTCGCTCCACGGCCCCCAGACTCCATGGCTGCTGCGGGCCCGGACGCGCCAGAAATAGGGGCAGTCAGGGTTCAGCAGGCCCGGCCACGGTAGCGCGAGGCTGGCCGTGCCGCGGCTGAGGGTCTTACTGACCAGCTTGTGGAAGTTGGGGGAAAGCGGCCAGCGGAAGTCCTCGAATTCGGAAAGCTGGAACTCGTAGTCCTCGGCTTTCGCCCCGCGGACCGGGGGCTGCCAGCGGAAGGTGATCCGGGTGCCGTCGGCGCTGCTGCGGTCTGGCGGGTAAACCGCGGCCGGGGGTTTTCCCGGCACCTCGGCGGCGCTGCACTCGCGCCAGGCGTGGGTGATACGGACCCGACGGCTGGCCGGGCTCTGGTCGCTGTAGACGAAGCGGTTGTCGCCCAGGCTCACTCCCGGCAGCGCCAGCCGCGCCATCTGCAGGGTCGACCTGACGAAAGCTCCCTTGATGCAGAACTCCTGTCCGGCAGCGCCCACCAGGTCGAAGCGCAGAAGATATTTATAGCGGGCCGGGTCGTAGATCGGGAAGAACTCATCCAGGTCGATATAGCTCTTCACGTATTCGCTGCCGGCCGTGGTCCAGACTTCCCGCCAGCTTGCGCCGTCATCGTAGGAAATCCAGACCCTCAGCCGGTCGCTGTCAATATTCCGCCGGGCGAATTCCACTTCCAGGCTGCCACCCACTACCGGATAGGCGCTTTCGACCGGCAGGACCACGCTGCCCGAATCGGCAGCCAGGTAGAGGCCCCGGCCGTAAGGGCCGTCTTCCCTAAGGGCCAGCCCGGCGATCCGGACTTCCTTGCGCACCGTTTCCCTCAGCAGATCGCAATCCCAGGCCAGCTCGCCGTTCATGACGTTGGCGATCAGCCGCCAGCGCTTGTTCCAGTAGTAGCTCTGGGTCTGGCTGTCCTGGTAGGCCTTGCCGTGGAACTTCTTGCCCGGGTTCCAGGCCCAGGTAAGCGATTCGCCGGGCCTGAGCGTTAATTTCATTTCGTGCCGGGTCTTGCTCGGATGCTCCCCGCTGCGCTTGAGTTCCCAGTAATGGAGAGCCGAGGAGGTTTCGTCCCGGCTCAGGTCGTCATCGTGCAGCGGGCCATAGGTGTGGGTGCGCTTCATCAGCCAGTGGTCGGCCACGATCTCGGCCTCGCCGGCGATAGTCCGGTTGTCCGGCAGCAGGCAGATAATACTTTCATCGCTGTCCAACAGGTGCCAGGCGCGGTCGTAGAAGACTTCGGCGGTGCTGTGGCCGTTGGGAAACCCCCGGCGGACCGGCAGGCCGGCGGCGCGCCAGAGGTCGCTCATAATGAGGCTTTCATCGTAGCAGAGAGTGTAGCCGTAGCAGTTGACCATCTTCACCACGTCTTTCACCTCATCATCCTCGGTGGTGGCATGGAACCGGTGCTTGATTTCCCATTCCCAGAGCCGGCGGGCTTTTTCGGCATCAGTGGTCGAGCCGACCACGATCCAATCCACCAGTGCCTTCAGGCTGCGGGTGTCCGGCCGGTCGGCGCGCCGGAGCCAGGGATTGACCACCGGGAGATCGCCCACGTTTTCGAGCTTCACGAAGACGTTCGGTTCCCAGTACTGGTCGTAGGCCCAGTAACCGACCGGGTCGCGGGTCATTTCGCCATCGATCCGGCCGGACATCCTGACCGTGTACGCCTGGCCGTTATCAGCGACCGTTTCAACATAGTAGCGGGGAAGATCATCGCAGACAGTTCTGAGGTCGGCGGCGGGGACTGCCGCCGGGAGGATCAGGGCGATGGCCGGGAGAAGGACTTTAGAGCGCATGACAGCCTCGCAGGTGATGCGTGAGGTGCGGCGGGCCGGGGAGTTTTTTCCGGAAAATGGGAGGATCGACTGTCGGTCGAGGGGGCGGGCCGGCACGATCATTGCCGGAACCACATGGGCAGGGAGCCCCGGCCGGCCGGCGGTTTGCAATGATCGTGCCGGCCCGCCCTGCTCCGCCGCCTGTTTTTCCCTCGCACGCCCGGATTTCACTCCTGCGCCGGAACGCTCGGGCATTCGAACCGGACCAGCCGGTTTTCCGGTGTCGACTGGCAATCCACCACGTATTCGCCGGGCCCTTCGAAGGAAAAACTTTTCTCCAGGTATTGGCCGTCGATTTCGTAGCCGTGGGTCAGCCTCACCCGGGCCGACTCGGGAACTTCCTCAGGCAGGCAATGGGCGTAAATCCAGATCTGGTTGACCGCTGGATCGCCCACGTACCGGACGAAAACCGTGTCCGCCGGCTCATCGAGTACCACGTCCTGTTCCAGGCCGTAATGCCAGCTCAGCACCCAGTCCGGCACCCGGGAGGCGGAGACCGGCCGCCAGGGGCCGTCCGGCCCGGCGGTGGAATAGTAGATCGCGTTTTTCGTATTCACGGCTTCTTTGCCGGGGTAAGTGTAAAAGTAGCCGCCGGCGGTGAACCATTTGATCCGGCTGCCCGGCTTGGCTGGGACCCGAACCACCGCTTCGCCTTTCAGCTTCTGGCTGTCCCGCAGCGGGTCGTAGTCGGCATTCATTTTCGCCAGGTGGCGTTCGAGCCGGGCGGGGTTGCGCAGGTTGAGCCGGATTTCTCGGACCGTGGTGGGCCAGCCGTAGCGGTCGCCCACCGAAAAGCTCATCCGGTTCTCTCCGGCCAGGAGCCTGGGCAGGCTCACCGGCGCGAGCTGGCACCAGGTGTCGATAGCAAGCTCGGCCAAGCCGCTGCCCTCGCGGTCGAAATCGAACCGGACCAGGTAGCCGTAGCCGTGCAGCACCTGATGGGTAAGGTCCAGGGTCTGGCTGCCGGCATGATCCAGGCCGCCCACGGTTTGCCAGGTGAGACCGTTGTCAGTCGAAACTTTCACTTTCACCGCTCCCAGCGACCGGTAGCTCACCGTGGCCGCATCGTCGATCTTGTCCGGCCGGTCCAATTCGTAGACCTTGCCCACGATAATATAGGGCGTGCACACCTCGAAAACCGCGTAGCCTCGAGCGCTGGTGGCGACAATCCCCAGCGCCCGCGGCTCGACGTCCCTGAAATCGTAGGCTCCCCGCTGGAAGTCCTGCCAGGCGCTGCCCAGCCGTGGCGAGTAGCTGAACAGGGCGTTGCCGTGGGTCCACTTGGACCAGCCGTCGTGTTTGCTCTTGAGGCCCCGCGGCTCCTGGTTGAACTTGCGGGTGAGGAAACTGTAGTCGAACCCGCCCTGGTTGGGCCAGGATTGGAACCAGCGTCCGCCCTGGGGCTGCCACCAGCGGGCGATCGATTCGCCCGGCCTCAGGATATAATCCATCGTGTGGCCGTTCTTGTACCAGTGGTACATGGGGGTGAGCTTACAGACCCGGAAGCTTTCGTACATCCCGGGTTTGTCGTCCAGGGGGTAGAACGGTTCGATCTGGCGGGAGGGTTCGGTCCAGAGGCTCCTGACAGTCATGGCGTCCCGGGCGCTGGCCACGGTTCCGTCCGGCCGGTAGAGCATGCCGCGCAGGTCCATGTCGTAGTAGTGCCAGCCGCTGTCGTAGAAGACCTCGGTAATACAGTGATGGTTGGCGTCCATGTTATGGATCCGGCTGTCCGGGAAGCCGGCGGCGGCGTAGATTCCATCCAGGGTGGGGCTCAGCAGGCCGCAGTAGCCGTGGCCGTGGACGTTGAGCACCTTGACCAGGTCGCGCTCATCGAAGAACGGGAAGGCCGGCCCCGGGTCCGGGTCCTCGTAGATTCCCTGCACCGGGTAGAGGCCGGTAATACTGTCGGTGAGCCAGCTCCAGAGGGCGGTGGCTTTTTCCTGGGGCGGCAGGTTGCGCCAGGCGTCGAACTGGACGAACCGGCCGATTTCGGTGTAGTCCGGCAGGCGGGAGTTGTTGACTCGCGGGGTGTAGATTTGGGCGTGGAGGGAAAAAGAAAAAATAAGAAGCAGCAAGGCAGGCAAAGAAAGCCATTTGGAATTCATAGAAAAATCCTTTCAATACTTCAACCTGGGGAATGCTCCATTGACCGCAAACCTTCTCGAAAAACTTTGAAACTATGGGACCTGTTCCGATCCGGCTCCATAAATCTCGAAATTTCTTTTGCGGCTGTTATTTTCTCTAAACCACCGGGGAAATATCCTGCATATCGGAATATACGTTCCAAAGCTTCCCAAGTGCCGCCGGTTATTTTATCTGGATACCTGTATTTTTTCTTGTTTGGTATGGTTCTTGATACACGGGGAAAGGCTTGCCTGACTGCTTCCCAGTCGCCAAAAAACCAGGCTTCAAGTTCTTCAACCACGACTCGATTTATCACTTGAAAAATACCATCGCTGTTACGTGACTTTGTGTGAAAACCCGCATTTAGAGCGGCCCTTTCGAGTTTGGCTTTCAATTCATGACAATCTTTCCTGTCTTCATCCACAAGCACGATTATGCGATAACTGTCAGGAATCCATCTTCTATATCCTTTGAGACGCTTTGGTAGTTCTTTTAAAAGAGTTGGTTTATCTGGGAAAGGGTGAACGTAGAATGTCGTTGAAGCAGGGATGATTTTAGGCACAATGTTCATTAATGCAGCTTCCATGGACGGTTCTTCTACCAGAAACTCAAGATGCATAAAGACCTCTGGCCAGATGCAAAGTGATTATCTATTTTCTTTCGAGCGGATAACCCACCGGGAAGAATTTTTCGATCCACAACTGGCCTAACTTTGCACCTTCTTCCATGAAATCTTTGACTTCTTTAATTTGTGCAGTATAGTAAGCTTTTGTATAGCCTTTTTCATCACGCTCAAGAATCCAGACCTCCTCTGCATTTAGTCCGTTCAAAATAAAAGGTGAATGAGTGGTGACCATTAATTGAGTATTTGCAGAAGCGTTTCTGCATTCTTCCGCCAGTTCGGGCAACAGCGAAGGATGGAGATAATTTTCAGGCTCCTCGATACCAATAAGTTGAGGAGGTTGTGGATCGTAAAGCATGGTCAAATAAGCGAGCAATTTAAGTGTGCCATCAGAGGCGTATTTTGATAAAATCGGTTTTTCAAAAGGGGCGTCTTTTATTTGAAGCAACAAACGATTATCCTGTAGCAGGGTGGCGTCTACTTTTTCCAGGCGAGGAACTCTTTTTGAAAGGGTCGCAAAAATCATTTCAAGCCTGGAAGGGTGCTGTTCCTGAAGGTACTGTATTACATTCGGGAGATTATCACCGGTGGGAGAAAGTCGTTCCTGAGCACCGGCTTCAGGGATTCCTCTGGTACTATCCGCAGAAAGATATGACAAGTGCCAGTCAGTTATGAACTTGCGTAGAGCGCTAACTCGCGGGTGCTTGGCGAACTGACCGAGGGTGTTAACGGCCAGCAAATCAGGTGAATTTAGTTTTTCAACAGGAGACCTTTCCGCTTTTATTTCACTTTCTTTGTCTGGAAATTCTCCAGGTACAACGGAACCCTCACCATTTGTGAAATCCAGAAAGCGGAAAGGTTTTCCTCGAGACCCTCGTCTCCATTGGAGCCATTCTTCGGCCACAAATGGGCCAGATGGGTTTTCTCCGATACTTAAGTGATAAGTAATAATCGGAGTCCCTGGTTTTTCTCTATATTTCAACTCGATTTCGATATTTCCTTTTTCTCCACGAGTAAGCAGTTCCTTGAATCTGCCTCTTTTGTCCCAGGCTTTTCTAAGTCCGACCAGAAATGACTCTGCCAGAAACGCAAAAACATCAAATACTGTCGATTTGCCACTTCCATTAGGCCCGATTAAAACCGTCAATGGTGTAACCGGAGCTAATGTGAGATCACGCAAGACCCTGTAATTTTTAATTCTCAGATATTCTATACGGGGTGGTGAATCAATATTTTTTTTAAACATATTGTTATGCCTCCAAATTCGATTTTTTCGATTGAAAGAGGCCGTAATCGCGCCATGCCATTGGAAATTTAACTTGATTAATCTTCCCCGCCAGCCCTCTCACTCTTCACCCTCATCCTGATCCACTCATTCTCCCCATCCCCCCACACCATATAAGTCGTGTCGCTCTGCGCGGTGATCGTGGTTTCCACCCCGGCCACCCGGTGAGTCACCTCCACCGGGCTGTCTTTCACCGGCCGCTCCGGTTCGGCGTAATGGCCGTAAATCCGCACGTTGTTCACGTTCTTCCGGTACTCTACCAAGAGCTTGCCGGGGATCGTGTCCGGCGGGCCGTAGAACTGGTCGAGCGTACTCATCCAGTGGTCGCACCAGGCGGGAGCGGTCAGGATGGCGAGGTTTTTCAGCCCGGCCCGGTCGCCGGTGGGAGACACCCAGATTTCCGGCTTCTGCGGATTGTCGAAATCCCCGCCCACGGTGAGCCAGCGGAAAACCGTTCTTGCGGGAGGTGAAACGACCGCCGAAGCTCCGGTCGCCCGGCGGTGCAAATCGAATGGATTATGGTGCTGCACGGAAAGCCAGCTCAAGGCTTTCAGGCTGTCGGGAGTGGTTGAAAAATCGGCGAAGAAGGGAGCGACCACGGTCTTTTCACCGGCGCGGTCGCCGGTGCGGAAGCGCATGACAGTCTTGCCCCGCACCGCGGGCAGGCTCACGGGCGCGCATTGGACCCAGGTGGTGAGACGGAGCTTTTCCAGCACCGCGCCCTCGGCCATCTCGAACCTCACCAGATAACCATAGTGGCCGTAGACCTTGGGAGTCACGTCCAGCCGGCCGCTGCTGGCGGTGGACACCTCGTCCCAGCGCGACCCGAAATCGTAGGAGCACAATACCCGGATCCCGCCGGTCCCCTGGTATTCGATCAGGGCGCCGTCGTACGGCTCGCCCGCGCCGCCATCCGGCCCGTTCTTGCCCACGATGATATACGGCGTCCAGACCTCGAACGCAGTCCAGCCGCCGTCGGCCCCGGCTTTTACCCCGTTGTCCACCAGTTCGACGTTCTCCCGTTCGTAGAAGCCATCCCCGTAGTCCTGCCAGAGGCTTCCGAGTTGCGGCTCGTAGACGAATACTCCTCCGCCGGGCCGGTCGTAAATACTGCCGTAAGCGCCCCTCTGGCCGTTCCTGTACATGTGTTCCGGGTCGTTAATCACTCTATCCCGCAGCCACTGGCCGGCATTATCGTTCCTTTCCCACCAGCCGGTGTAGAAGCGGGTGCTGTCTGCCTTCCAGAAGCGGGTGAAAGTTTCGCCCATCCGCAGCACGAAATCCATGGTGTGCCCCTGTTCGGCCCAGCGGTACTTGAGGCCCTGCCGCTGGACTTTCCCCTGCTTGACCAGCCCGCCGAAATGTTTGAGGTGACTGGGGAAGTGCGGCGAATCGGGGAAGGGCCACCAGGGCCACCATTCGGGGTGAGCGGCCATCTGCTCCCAGCTCGCCAATTCTCCGCCCGGGGTGAGGACCAGGCCGCGCTCGTCCGTGTCGACAAAGTGCCAGCTCCCATTGTAGAACACCTCGCAGACCTCGTGGCTGTAGCCGTGGTTCAGGTTGACATTCCGGGCCTCGTAGCCAAGAGCCGTGAAGATCCCGCTCACCACCGAACTCTGCATACCGCAGTAGCCCATCGCCAGGCAGTTGAGGTTCTTGACCGGATCGAAAAAGGACCCGTAGGTGAAAGGGTTGCCCCAGCCATCCGGCTCGCCGTGCTCGTTGGTCCAGCGGGTGGGTTCTTCCCAGGGCCCGGTGTGCACCAGCCCCGTTTCCCGGCTGCACAGATAGTTCCAGACCGCGTAGGCCAGCTCGCCGTCCCGCTTGCCGATAAAGTCCCGGTGCTGCATGAACGAATGCCAGTTGCCGGAAAGGTCGGCCACGTGTTCGCTCACCACCCAGGGCGAATAGCTGCGGGCGAAAGAGAGGCAAGGAGAAAAGAACGTCAGGAAGACAATGGAAACCAAGCACCCGGCTCGCTGAATTGACATGCGCACTGGCTCCGAGTTATTTGAATGGGCAGGTTAACTGCTTGAGATGGATTATGATATAACAGCGGGGAGAGCTTTACAAATACTTTTTATAAAAATGAGGGTGTGAGACAGTACACTCCGCTAACGGCTCGGGGGGTTGAAAGAGGTGGATATTTTCAGGAATAATCCAGCGTTCGGTTGGCGGCCCGGCAACTGGCGGGCGTGCCGTCAGCTTCGGCGAAAAGGCGGTCGTAGTCGGAGTCGTCCAGCTCGCGGGTGGAAGTACTGCGGTAATGGAACTGCACGGCCCGGCGCCGGTGAGGGCTGGTGTTGGGCGGGGTGCGGTGCGGCAGCATCCCGAAGAAAAAGAGCGCGCCCCCGGCTTTCAGCTCAATCGGAACGGCCCGGGAGGGGTCGATCCGGTCGTGGACGATTTCGCAGTCCGTGCCGTGGAAGTGCCGCAGGGGGCCGGTCCGGTGGCCGCCGGGGATCACGTACATGCAGCCGTTTGCGGTGGTGGCGTCATCCAGGGCGATCCAGACCCCCAGAATCCCATCCAGCGGCGCATACTTGAAATAAGCGTTGTCCTGGTGCCAGGGCTTTTCCACGCCGATCAGAGGGGGCTTGATCAGGGCCATGTCCTGAAAGAGGGTCGAGCCCGGGCCGAGAACGCAGTCGAGAATCCCACGGATTTTGGGATGCTCCACCATCCGGCTGAAAACCGGATGCTGGCTGTGGTAGTACATGAGCTTCCTGATCCTGAACTCCGCCTCGGCCGGCTCCAGCTCGAGCGCATCCACGCCCTCCTCGAACTGTATCCCGAACGGATTATCGGCCAGGTTGATGAAAGTGCCGGAAAAGCTGTGTCCCTGGCCGCGCGGCGA
>JAZDIG010000127.1:0-2373 GCA_043805105.1 Candidatus Glassiibacteriota bacterium
GCCCCAGCCGCCCGCGCTGCCGATAGCGATGAACCGGGTGCCGAAAGTGTTTTTCAGCCCGTACAAGGCCCGCAGCCGCCAGAGCACCTCGTTGTAATCATCCACCACCACGTCCCAAACATCCAGGTTTTTTTCCTGGTACTGATCGGAGCGCTTGCGCAGAAAAGTTGGGTGGGCGATCTCGTACCAGAGGTAAACCGGCCCCGACTTGTGACGCAGGAACATCAGATTGTGCTTGTTTCCGCCGGCCAGGGTCTCCAGCCACCCGGTTTCCCCACCGGCCGCATAGATGAGAAAGACGTCGCAATCGAGGCCTGCGGCGCGGGAGGCCTTTTCGCCGCTGTCGATACACTCCGCCGGCAGGACTTCGACAGGGAAATCGGCTTGGGCGGCCAATGTTTCGAGCTCTTTCGTGATTCTGCCGATTTCGGCCCTCACGTCCGCTTCGCTGTGGATTCCGCCCCAGGGCCGCCAGCTGGTTTCCGCTTTCCGCTCGTAGATCGAATTGACCAGGAAGGGTTTCACTTTCAGCGCCTTGCCGATCCTATTGCTGATCTGCGATTTTTTCTCCGGGCTCTGTTCGGCGGCCCGGGCCGAAGAAATTGCCCCGGTCGCCATACCGGTGGCGCCGATAGAGGTGACTTTCAGGAAGTCCCTGCGGTTGAGATCTTTGGTCATCTTATACTCCCGGGAACTGAATAGTTCTTTGCCTTGAAAAGATTGCGAGTTCGTTGCTGCTTTGCAGCCAGGATGGAAAAAGCGATTGCGCGAGAATCCGGAATGGCTCCGGTGCAAGGCTCCAGGGAAATCGGAACCTGAATGAGAACGGTATTCACATCTTATATTTTATTTACGGAAGAGACTTTGGCAAGACTTTATATTTTGAAGTTAAACAGGGAGTGAGATATCTGCCGTCAAACTTGATTACAGCAGCAATAAGATTAGGTTAAGATCACTTCAGTTCACCGGACAGATAACTGCGATGAAAAACAGATGAGAAAATTCCCCTGTGCCTGGTGCTTGACTGTTATTTGCGCCGTTTTGGTGGCCTGTGTGACTACGTCATCCGCCGTTGCACAGACCATTTCCCCACCGCGCGAGGAAACCTGGCTGCCGGGCGACAGTGCAATCCTCGAAGATATCCCGGAGATCGACGATTCTCTTCGTGTGCTGGAGACTGCGTCCGGGCGCAAACTTTTAGAGGAGGGGCGGGCGTTTTCCGCTCAGGGCGACCTCAAAGCCGCCGAGCGCAAGTTTTACGAAGCTCTGTTCTGCAGAGATCAGGCTCTGGTATTCCAGGCCCATATGGAACTCGGTGCGGTCTGCCGGGAGAACTACGGCCGCCGTTACGAGGCCGTGGCCCACTACCGGCGTGCCCTGAGCCTGGAGCCGGGGAACCCGGATGTCCTCTTCGAGCTGGCCCAGACCGGTTTCGAGCTGGCGGAGACCAGCGGCTATGGCCTGGCCGGACGTTCATTGCTGGAGATAATCCTGCACAATCCCGAGTACCGGGAGGCTTACGAACTGTGGCGCAAGAGTATCCGGGACCAGGGCCCCGAAGAGTTGCACCGCTTGCGTGAGTGTCTTTACGCCTGGCTGCCGTCACACCGTAAGCGCGGCTACTGGTGGCTGGACCTCGCCTGGGACAGCTACCGCCTGGGCGACATACCAACTGCGTTCACCTGTCTGGACAGTCTGCGGGTCGGCTGGCCGGATTATAAGCTGCCGGATCAGAGCCTTCTCATCGCCCGCTGCCGCCTGGAACAAGGAGATACCGTCGGTTTCGAACGGGCCTACCGGGATGCGGTGGCGTACGCCGGCCGGAATGGCGGATTCGAGCGGCTGTCCTACGATGCCCAGTCGATCATCAATCCCGCCGAGAAGGAAGGCTGGAAAGGCGTCCAATCGACCGAAGCCTGTGCGATTCTGCTGCGCAAGTTCTGGCTGAGACGGGACCCTGATCCGACCGACGAGCACAATGAACGCCTGGTCGAGCACTATGTCCGCCTGGCCCGAGCGGAGAAGTTCTACAAACAGCTCTTTCCCCACAGCAAGTTCCAGACTTCCAAGACCTACCGCCAGCTGGTATCCGGCGCCTCGATGACCGTCGATTACGATCCCGGCGAAGTGATTGGCGACCTGGGCCAGGCCCTGTCCCTGGACCAGCGCGGTCTATTGTTCATACGCCACGGGCGGCCGCTATTGATCAACAAGCCCGATCTCGACAAGGCACAGAATCCGACTGAAATATGGCAATACAGAAATGGCTTCTTCATTTTCGAAAGAACTTTCGGCGCGGGTGATTTCCTGTTCATACCCTCGGCGATCCCCGGTTCGGGTGATATGAAAAAAGCCCTGGCCACCGATTCTTTC
>JAZDIG010000128.1:0-4033 GCA_043805105.1 Candidatus Glassiibacteriota bacterium
GGCTGTCGGCCGCATCGAGCCTGACCTCCATCAGGAGCCGGTCCACGTCGGCGAGCGTCTTGTCGTACAGCGGATGCAGCTCCGGCCGGGCCTGCGGGTCGGCGCCGGCGGCGGGGATAGCGGTCAGAAGCGACAGCGAGATGAGCGATAGGGCGGCGGTTTTGAGAAACATACTGTCAATCATTCCACATAGAATTTTTTTGATAAAATACTCTGGTTCGCGGCCGAATTCCACCTGTTTTTTCCGCAACTCGAAATACTTCAAATAGTTCCATATTTTGTAGCCTCTGTCTAGATGCCTACAATATGTTGTATTTCATTCTTGACATGGAGCACCCGGCGGTCTATTTATTATGAAGTCGGCGAACGGGTGAAGTAAGCAGGGAATTGATCCCTCCTCACCGGAAGTTTGCCGCACAGTGGTTTCCCGCCCGAGACAATCAGCTGACAGCAGCCTGCAGGAACCAGCCTCGCGGGAGGACGCGGCCGATTCGAACCAGGCTGTCTGCCATCAACCCTTTTAGATTTGTCACCTTGGTACCCTAATGCCAGCGGGGAGGATTCATGCCGTCCACGGTGCCGTTCATTTATTTCAGGAAGAGAAACGGCACGATTGTGCCGTTCGATCCGGGGAAGATCACTCGTGCGATCACCAAGGCGGCGGAAGTAGTGTCGCGGCAGGAGGGGTCGCGGATCGACGAGGGCCGGATCCGGGAGATCACCGACAGGGTGGTGGCTTATCTGGACGATCCCGGCAGCGAGTATTACGTCCTGCCCAATGAAAAGGGAGAGCGGATACCGGAAATCGAAGACGTCCAGGACCTGGTCGAAATCGTGCTCGCCGAAGCTAAACTGTCCACCGTGGTCACCACTTACAAGCGTTACCGCAAGATGCGGGATCTGGCGCGCCGCCGGATCAGGGTCCGTCATGACGGCACGGGCCAGCTGGATGTCACCGATGCCAGCCTGCTGCTGGTGGAATCGATCACCGATGAAGTGGCCCATCCCTGGGAGCGCGGCAAGATCGTGACCCAGTTGATGCGCGAAACCGGACTCAGCGTCGAGCTGGCCAACGCCGTAGCCAAGGCGGTGGAAAACCGGATCATCGCCGGCGAAATCACCACGGTCAACACGGCGCTGATCCGCGAGCTGGTGAACAACGAGCTGATCGACCGGGGCCTCAACCAGCAGCTCAAAGACCTCAGCATCTACGCCGTGCCCAAGGATTTCGTGGAAACGCTGATGTTCGCCAAGAGTACGGAGAACAGCAACATCGTCAGCAACAACCCCGAGGCGGTGAACCTTTCGATCGCCGAACTGGTGCTCAAGCAATGGGCGCTCGAAACGGTTTATTCGCCGGAGGTCAAGCGGGCCCACGATACCGGGGCGGTCCACGTCCACGATCTCGGCTACCCGCACCGGGTCTATTGCAGCAGCCACAGCCTGGAATACATCAAGAAGTACGGGCTGATCGGCCTGGAGAACCTCAACACCGAAAGCAAGCCCGCCCGCAGCGCCTCGGTCCTCACCGGCCACCTGAACACCTTCCTGGCCTCCATGCAGGCCAACTACGCCGGCGCTCTGGGGATCGGCTACGTCAACATCTTTTACGCCCCGCTGCTGACCGGGTTGAACCGCCGGGAGATCAAGCAGATCGCCCAGGAGCTGGTGTTCAACGGTTCGCAGAACGCATTCAGCCGGGGCGGCCAGACCCTGTTCCTGGACTACAACATCCACTCCGGCGTGCCCCGTTATCTGGCCGGCATCCCGGCGATCGGGCCCGGCGGCCGCTACCAGCTGAAAACCGCCGGCGGCGACCGGATCGAGCTCGAGGAGGTGCGTACCGACCGCACCGATAGCCGCGGGAACCGGCTGATGGAGCTCTACCTGGACGGCGCCGAGGGCCGGCGGCTGGTCTGGCGCGAAGTGGCCGACCCCAGGACCGGCGCGATCAAGTTCGATGAAGAGGTGGCGGCCGATCTGACTCGGCGCAGCGAAAGAATCGACACCTACGGAGAATACGCGAAAGCGGCGCAGCAGTTCGCCAGCGCCCTCTTGGAAGTGTTCGGCGAGGGCGACCGGCACGGCAAGGTGTTCGAATTTCCCAAGTGCGACTTTCACATCAACGAGGAGTCGTTCACCGACCCGGATCAGAACCGTCTGTTGCGTGAGGCTTGCGAGCTTGCCAGCCGGAACGGCTCCACCTATTTTGTTTTTGACCGGGACGAAGTGACTCTGAGCGCCTGCTGCCGTCTGCGCACCACTATCGACGACAACTACATGCTGCTGCACCCTGAGAGCATGCGTTTCTGCGGCTTCCAGAACGTGACTATCAACCTGCCACAGGCGGCCTACCGCGCGGAGGCCAGGGGCACCAGGAGCGTGGAGGGCCTGATCGAGGAGGCGCTGGCCACGATGGACCTGGCCATGGAGGCCCATCTGCAGAAGCGGGAGAACATCCGGCGGATGATGGAGGGGCCGGGCCGGCCCCTGTGGCAGATCGGCAAACCGGCCATGGACGGCAGGCCGTACGTAAACCTGGACGATGCCACCTACATTATCGGCCTGATCGGCCTCAACGACGCCATCCAGTTCATCACCGGCAAGCAGCTGCACGAGGGCGAGGAGGCGATGGAGCTGGGCCTCATGGTCATCGGCTCGATGTTCATCAAGAGCCGCAAGCTGGCCGAAAAGCACCGGCTCAAGGTCACGCTCGAAGAGACCCCGGCCGAAAGCGCGGCGCGGCGCCTGGCCAAGAGCGACCTGATCTATTTCAAGCGCCAGGCCGCCACCGTGGTCAAGGGTTCGATCGAACAGGACACCGTTTTCTATACAAACAGCGTCCACTTGGCACCGGACGCCCCGGTCGACCTGGTGCAGAGAATCCGCATGCAGGCCCGGTTCCATTCCATAATCGAATCGGGCGCGATCACCCACGCCTTCATCGGCGAGGAATGTCCCGATCCGGGGACGATCTATACTCTGGTCAAGGACACATTCTACAACACCCAGAGCGCTCAGCTCACGATCAGTCCGGAGTTCACGTTCTGCCGGGCCTGCACGGAAATCACCCGGGGCCTGGCGGAAACCTGTCCGGTCTGCGGCAGTCCAGACGTATTCGGCGAGACGAGGGTGGTGGGCTATTTCAGCAAGATCGAAAACTGGAACAAGTCGAAGCGGGAGGGCGAGCTGGTGAGCCGGCGCGAGGGAAATTACCGCATGGGTGTGGACAGAGAAATTGTAACCAATTAGATTCGTCAGGAGTTCACCCATATGAAACGCTTTCAGGTGGCAGTGTTCGGCAAGCAGGGCTGTGAGAAGTGTGAGGTCTTGAAAAAGAGGCTGAACAAAATCCTGGAGGAAAAAGAATATTCCAGTTTTGAATCGAGCTATTACGATCTGGGTACTGTCGATGGCCTGGTGCGATTCTGCCAGTGCGAAATCCTGAACCCGCAGCGTATTCCGAGTTTCATGGTTTACGAGTACCATGCCGGCGAGGGCGGCGCTAAAACCGTTCCCGTGCGGCAGGTGAGGAAGATTTCAGAACGTGACAGTGTCGAGACCTTCCTGGCGCTCGAAACCAACTACAGCAGTACGGGAGTGATCACGCCGCAGGATATCAGGCAGGTACTGGATATAGCCCTCCAGATGATTTCAGCCGAAGTTTAGTTGCATGGAAACGATCGTAGCGAATCCAGTGGAGCCGAGAGAGGACAGCCTCAGTCCGGTCTACGCCATGCTCAGGAGACCGAGCCTGATCGACTACCCGGGACGCCTCTGCCGGGTGCTGTTCATCTCGGGCTGCAACCTGCGCTGCTTCTTCTGCCACAACACCGACCTGATCCGGCCCCGGGACAACTACATGGACTGGAACCGGCTGCTGCGGGCGCTTATTTCCAGCCGCGAGTACTGGGTCGATTCGGTCTGCATCTCCGGCGGCGAACCCACTCTGAACCCCAAGCTGGCCGAACTGATCCAGCGTATCCGCAGACTCGGCTTCCGGATCAAGCTCGACACCAACGGCACGCGGCCG
>JAZDIG010000129.1:0-5807 GCA_043805105.1 Candidatus Glassiibacteriota bacterium
GAGCACATCCAGGGCTTCGCGCCACTGGCCGCGGTAGATCAGGTCGTTGAATTCCGGTATCAGGTTTTCGACCGGACAGCCCATCCCCTGGCAGAAGGGGATACCGCAGTCCATGCAGCGGGCCGCCTGGGTGCGAAGGGACTCCTCCGGCAAATGCGGATAAAGCTCCTCGTAATCCTTCACCCGCTCGGCGGCCGGCCGGTTCTTCGGGTACTCACGCCTGTACTCCATGAATCCGGTCGGTTTACCCATTCCACACCTCCACCCGCTTGGTTTCGGCGTCTTCCTTCATCAGCTGGCCAAGGGCTCGGCTGTATTCCATCGGCATGATCTTGATAAATTGATGGATGTTGTTGTGCCAGTCGGCGAGGATCGATTTGCCGAGCGGGCTGCCGGTAAAGCGGACGTGCTGTTCGATCATCCGCTTCAACAGCGCGACATCCTCGTCCTCCAGCATCGAATCGAGGTCGACCATGTCGAGGTTGCAGCGCTGATCGAATTGCCGCTGCTCATCGAAAACGAAGGCGATCCCCCCGCTCATGCCGGCGGCGAAATTGAGGCCGGTGTGGCCGAGGACTACCACCACGCCGCCGGTCATGTACTCGCAGCCGTGATCGCCTACACCCTCCACTACTGCATAAGCGCCGCTGTTGCGGATGGCGAAACGCTCGCCGGCGCAGCCGTTGAAATAGGCCTGGCCGCCGGTGGCGCCGTAGAGCACGACGTTGCCGACTATTATGTTATCATCAGGCTTGAATTTAGAGCCCTTGGGGGGGTGAATTACGATCCGTCCCCCACTCATGCCCTTGCCCACGTAGTCATTGGCATCCCCGTGCAGGTGCAGAGAGATACCGTGGGCGAGGAAGGCGCCGAAGCTCTGGCCGGCGCTGCCGATGAGCTGAATGTTGATCGTATCGGCCGGCAGGCCGCGCGAGCCGTGACGCCGGGCCACTTCACCACTGAGCATGGAGCCCACGGAACGGTTGACATTACGGATCGTGCGTTCGATGTCGACTTTTTCCTTGCGCTCGAGCGCCGGAGCCGCTTCGGTAATCAACTCCTGATCCAGCACACCCTCCAGGATACAAGGCTGACTTGCCACTGAACGCAGCGAGCTGCCCTCCGGCAACTTCGGAGGGACAAGCATGGGCCCCAGGTCGACTCCCTTGGCTTTCCAGTGTTCGAGAGCCTTGACCGAATCGAGCATATCGACCCGGCCCACCATGTCCTCGAACTTGCGGAAGCCCAGCTCGCTCATTATCTCGCGCACATCCCGGGCCACGAAACGGAAGTAATTGATCACGTATTCGACCTTGCCGAGAAAGCGCTTGCGCAATTGTTCGTCCTGGGTGGCCACCCCAGTCGGACAGGTGTTGAGGTGGCACTTGCGCATCATCACGCAGCCCATGACTATCAGGCTGGCGGTGGCGAAGCCGAATTCCTCGGCGCCCAGCAGCGCGGCTATCACTACGTCGCGGCCGGTCTTCAATTGTCCATCGGTCTGGATGCGGATACGGCCGCGGAGATTGTTCATCACCAGCACCTGCTGGGTTTCGGCCAGACCGATTTCCCAGGGAACACCGGCGTGTTTGATCGAGCTGAGCGGGGAGGCACCCGTGCCGCCGGCATCACCGGCGATTACCACCACGTCAGCCCGCGCCTTGGCCACGCCGGCGGCTACCGTGCCGACTCCCATTTCAGAGACGAGCTTGACCGAAACGCGAGCCTGGGGGTTGACGTTTTTGAGGTCGAAGATGAGCTGGGCCAGGTCCTCGATCGAATAAATGTCGTGGTGCGGGGGCGGAGAAATGAGCGTCACTCCCGGCACCGAATGCCGCACCCGGGCGATCTCCTTACTTACTTTATGGCCCGGCAATTGCCCGCCTTCGCCGGGCTTGGAGCCCTGGGCGATCTTGATCTGCAAGTCGCGGGCATTTACCAGGTAATAGGTGGTAACGCCGAAACGGCCCGATGCTACCTGCTTGATGGCGCTATTGGGCCAATCGCCGTTGGGATAGGGGTGGAAGCGCGCCTCGTCTTCCCCACCCTCCCCGCTGTTGCTCATCCCGCCGATCCGGTTCATGGCGATGGCCAGTGTCTCGTGGGCCTCGCGGCTGATCGAGCCGAAACTCATGGCGCCGGAAACGAAGCGCTTCACGATCGATTCGACCGGCTCGACTTCCTCAATTGGAACTTGTTTGCCTTTCCTGAAACTCAGCAGCCCGCGCAGTGACTGGATCGTCGTGTGGTGGTCGTTGGCCATTTCGGAAAACTTCCGGTACAACTGGTAGTCTCCCTGACTGGTGGCCTGCTGCAATTGGAAGATCACCTGCGGATTCCACATGTGGTGCTCGCCCTGTATGCGGTAATGGTAATCGCCGCTGCGCGGCAGCATCAGATTACCGTTCGTGCGCTTGGGGAAAGCCATGCGGTGCCGAGCGAGAGTCTCCTCGATTATCACCTCCAACCCCACTCCGCCGATTCTGGACACCGTTCCAGGGAAATACTGGCTGATAAAAGACGATTCGAGTCCCACGGCCTCGAAGATCTGGGCGCCGCGGTAGCTTCGCACCGTGGAGATTCCCATCTTGGAGAAAATTTTGAGCAGGCCCTTTTCGACGGACTTCATATAGTTGTCGATCGCGTCCTGGACGGTCAAACTCTTAGACAGCATGGAGTTGATTGCCATGTCGGCCACGGTTTCGAAAGCCAGGTAAGGGATGATCGCGCTGGCTCCGAAGCCCAGCAGCAGGGCGAAGTGAGACACCTCACGGGCCTCGCCGGTTTCTATCACCAGCCCGATCTTGGTCCGCAGGCCCACGCGGATCAGGTGGTGGTGCACGGCGGATACCGCCAGCAGGCTCGGGATCGCCGCCATCTGTTCGTTGATTCCGCGGTCGCTGAGAATGATCAGGGAATAGCCATCGTGCACCGCCTGTTCGGCCTCCTTGAAACAGCGCTCGAAGGATTTCTTCACTCCCTCTACGCCCTCCTGGATGTCGAACAGAATCGGGATGGTGCGGGTGCGGAATTTTTCGTGTTGTGAATGCTTGAGCTTTTCCAGGTCGTCGTTGGTCAGAACGGGGCGGCTCAGCTTGAGCAGCCGGGCGTTGCGCGGCGACTCATCCAGCAGGTTTGCCTCGCGGCCGATATAGCTCATCAGGCTCATCACCAATTGCTCGCGGATCGGATCGATCGCCGGATTGGTAACCTGGGCGAATAGCTGCTTGAAATAGTTGTAGAGCATCTTGGGCCGATCGCTTAGCACGGCCAGGGGCGTGTCGTTGCCCATCGATCCCACCGGCTCGCTCCCGTTTACCGCCATCGGCCGCAGGAGGATACTGAGGTCCTCGTCCGAATAGCCGAATGCAATCTGGCGCTGCAGAATCGTTTCGTGAACCGGCCGCACCGGCATGGCGCAGTCGAACAGCCCGCGCAGCTCGATCTTGTTCTCGTTGACCCAGCGGCGGTAAGGCTTGAGCCGGCTGATCACGGCCTTGATCTCCGGATCGTAGATAATTCGCTTCTGTTCGGTGTCGACCAGGATCATCTCACCCGGCCCCACCCGACCCTTGGCCCTGATCTTCCCGGGTTCGAATTCCAGCACGCCCACCTCACTGGCCAGCACGAACAAACCGTCCGTGGTGACCACGTAGCGGGCAGGCCGCAGGCCGTTACGATCCAGACAACTGCCGATCAGGCGGCCATCGGTGAATGAAATTGCCGCCGGCCCGTCCCAGGGTTCCATCAGGATACTGTGGTATTCGAAAAATCCCCGCTGATCCTCGCTCATCTGGTATTTCTGGCCCCAGGCCTCGGGGATCAGCATCATCATGGCGTGAGGGAGCGAGCGGCCGCAGGCGGTGAGCATTTCCGCGACGTTGTCCAGCGCCATCGAGTCGCTGCCGCCGGGAGTGATGATTGGCAGGAGCTTACGGATATCGCCGTTGAAATGGTCGCTTTCAATGGTGGCTTCCCGGGCACGGGTCCAGTTGATGTTACCGCGCAGTGTGTTGATCTCGCCGTTGTGAGCCAGCACGCGGAACGGCTGAGCCAGCTCCCAGGAAGGAAAAGTATTGGTGCTGTAACGCTGGTGAACCAGAGCCAGCACGCTGGTCAGCTTTTGATCGTTGAGGTCTTCATAGAAGAGGGGCACCTGATGGGCCAGCATCAGGCCCTTGTAAATGACCGTCCGGGTGGACAGACTCGGGATGTGAAATCCCGCCTCATCGGCCGGTTCATTCTGCCGGACACGATTTTCCGCGATCTTACGCGCCAGCAGCAGCCGGCGTTCGAAGGCGCTGCGGTCGCCGGTGGTGTCTCCCACGAAGAACTGGCGGATCGTCGGCTGGCTTTCGCGCGCGGATTTACCAAGAGCGGAGGGATTCACCGGAACGTCGCGCCAGCCCAGCATGTTCTGGCCGGCCTCCCGCACCGCCTCCTCGATCACTGCCTCGCAGAACCCGCGCAAGCCATCTTCTCCGGGCAGGAAAACCATGCCGACTCCATAGTTGCCGGATTCCGGCAGTTCGAGGCCCAATCGGCGGCATTGTTCGCGAAAGAACTCATCGCAGACCTGGATCAGTATTCCCGCGCCATCTCCGGTTTCAGGATCGTCCGCCACGGCTCCGCGATGGGTCAGATTGACCAGAACCCGGATTCCCTGGCGAATAATCTCGTGACTTGCCAGGCCCTCCAGGTGCGCCACGAATCCGACTCCGCAACTACCGTGCTCGAATTCGGGGAGGTACAGGGACCGGCCGTCAGCCGCTTTATTAATCGACCGTTTTCTCAACGTCGCCTCCCGGACATATTATTTTTTTATCCCGGTACTCGGGACTCATTGTTGTTTTTCCCGACCTGTATTTCGGTAATCGGCGCAACCGGAAGGATATCGATCACAGTGACTGCCTGAGACTTCACCAATCGCAACAACCCTGCCCTGACTCCTGCCGATGCTCTCTGATTTCAATGCCGTGGGGAACTTACCATCCCGCAGCCGTGAGCACATTTTTCCGCTAAATATAAATAATATTCTCCGCCCAATAATGCAAATCAAATGACACAAAACCTGGCTCGGACTATCAATGGAAAAGGCCTGTCCCTCGGACTATCGAGGGGCAGGCCTCCGGTGTTCTGATTCACGACGAATGCGATTATCCAAATCCGCCGGCCGTTGTCGCCGGGTGATTTAATGGCCGCCCTTGAGCAGGCTCAGCAGGGCAAGCAGGTCGAAAATATCGGTCTTGCCGTCTTCGTTGATATCGGGATTACCCGCGACGGTTCCCTTCTTGCCGATAACCTTTAGCAGGTCGAGCAGGTCGAAAATGTCCACCTTGTTATTACCACTCACATCACCCTTCTGGAACTGCTGGATGGTGACCTTGCCGTCCACGGCGGTGATTTCTATCTCCTGAGTGGCGGTATCACCCACGGTGGTGGCGAAGCTGACATTAGCCAGGGTGATGGGGACCTCACCGACCGCGGCGGTCGAGTCGACGGCGAACTTGACCGCGAGCAGTTCCTTGGAGTCACCGGCCGGCAGGGGGCTAGCAAGATTCAGCTCGACCATCATCACCACCAGCTTGCCTGAACTGTTGGCCGCATCGATCGCAGTCTGATCCATAATCGGCAAAGTCAGTCCGCCGGCGTCTTTGCCCGGAGCCACTCCGCTTTCCGTGGCGGACTTGATCTGCAGCTTGGTCCGGTCGAACATCAGGTCGAACTGAGCGCCGTAGACCGGCTGGTCGACGGTGACGAGAGTTTTAACCGTGACAGACCCGCCCACATTGGCCGTGGCATCCGCC
>JAZDIG010000130.1:0-2545 GCA_043805105.1 Candidatus Glassiibacteriota bacterium
TCAGTCCAGCAGCTCTCCGGCTCGGGCCGGCTGGCCCCGGAAATATTCAGCGCTCGTCATACGCCGCTTGCCCTCGGCCTGCACCTCTCCCACCCTCACCGCGCCGCTGCCGCAGGCTACTTTAAGAGATTCTTTGGTAGACTCAATTATTTCACCCGGCCTGCCTTTTCCCTCTTCGACCTGGGGGCGGAAAAACTTCAATACTCCTTCGCCACGCCTGCAGAAAGCTCCCGGGGCCGGGTCGAAGGCGCGTATCAGGTTGGCCACCTCGGCGGCTTTCCTGCTCCAATCGATCCGCGCCTGGATATGCTCGATCTTGGGCGCATAGCTCACGCCTTCTTCCGCCTGCGGTTGCGGCCGGGCCGTGCCTGCCTCCAGCCGGTCGAGCGTTTCAACCAGGAGCGGTCCCCCCGCCCGGCTCATCCGCTCGGCCAGCTCTCCCGCGCTCTCCTGGGGACCGATCGGCAGCAGGAGCCTGGCCAACAGCGGGCCGGTGTCCATCCCCTCGTCCATCTGGATGACGGTTAGTCCGCTCGTGGTGTCGCCCCGGGCGATGGCCCATTGGATCGGGGCCGCCCCACGGTAGGCGGGAAGAAGCGAAGCGTGGAGATTGATCGAGCCGTGGCGCGGCACTGCCAGCACTTCCGGCTTCAGGATGTGGCCGTAGGCGACTACCACGGAAACGTCTGCGGAAAATTCCGCGAGCCGGTCGAGGAATTCCTGTCCGCGGGGACGCTCCGGCTGCAGAACCGGAAGGCCGAGTTTCTGCGCCGCCTGTTTGACCGGCGGGGGTGCGAGTTTCCGGCCTCTGCCGCTGGGCCGGTCCGGCTGGCAGACCGCCGCCGCCACTTCATGCCGCGAACCGGCCAGCTCTTCAAGCGGCGGGACGGCGAACTGCGGGCTTCCCCAGAAGATCACTCTCATGCAGTCTGCCGGGCCTCCAGCTCCTTGCGGATCTTCTTCCAGCGGGAAACCGCCAGCTTTTTCCTCACCGCGCCCAGGCGGTCGACGAAAAGCACGCCGTTGAGGTGGTCGATTTCGTGCTGGATGATTCGCGCCGTCAGGCCCTCGACCTCGATCGTCACCTCGCCGCCGTTCCGGTCGAGTCCGGTGACTTTGATCTTCAGGAAGCGTTCGACCACTTCCTTGATCTCCGGAACCGACAGACAGCCCTCTTCCTCGCGCTGGCAACCCTCGGATTCCACGATTTCCGGATTGACCAGCGCCTGTGGATCGATGCCGTACTGGCCCTGAACGTTGTCGTAAACGATCACCCGCTGCGGGACGCCCACCTGGTTGGCGGCCAACCCGACACCCTCGCTGATATACATCGTCTCGATCATGTCGTCGATCAGCGTGCGGGTTTCATCGGTGACCTCCTCCACCGGCCTGGCTTTTTTGCGCAGCACGGGGTCGCCCATGTATCTGAGTTGCCGTATGGCCATCGAGGCCTCTCCTCAGTTCGTTTTAGTTACCACCCGGCTGATCCGGGACCGCTCGACCTTGAGCTTGGTCCCCTCGGCCACTTTCAATCCGACTATGTGTTCCTCCAGGTCGATGATTGTACCGTAGATGCCTCCGGCTGTTACTACTTCGTCACCTTTCTTCAGGTTCTTTAGCATGTCCTGCTGCTGGCGCTGCTGCTTCTGCTGGGGCCGCATGATCAGGAAGTAAAGGATGGCGAAGGTGGCGATAATCATAATGAAGAAACTCATGTTGAGGCCGCCCCCGGGGGCCTGGCCTCCACCGCCGCCGGCGGCAGCGAAAAGTTCGTTAACACCCATCGATCTGACTCCTTGAAGAGTAATGAATTCCTGCCTTGAAATAAGTCGGATTCCCGGGAAAAACTATCCTGCGACACTGCCGGCAAACCTGAATTGCCTAATCCGCAGGTTGTCCCGGTTCGTATTTATTATAAAACCCGCCGGCCCATTGGTCAAATGAACTATCGGCGACAGCCCGGCGCATCTGCCTCAGCAGGCTCACCATGAAATAGACGTTGAGCAGGCTGTTGACCTTGATCCCCAGGATTTCATCGGTGTTGATCAGGTGGCGGATGTAGGCCCGGCTGAAATTGCGGCAGGCGTAGCAGGCGCAAGCCTCGTCGATCGGCCGGAAGTCCTCGGCGAAAGCGGCGTTTCTCACCGCCAGCCTGCCCGAAAAAGTGAACACCGTGCCGTTGCGGCCGTAGCGGGTGGGCACCACGCAGTCGAACATGTCCACGCCGCGGCGCACCGCCTCCACCATGTCCTCGGGGTGGCCCACGCCCATCAGGTAGCGTGGCGCGTCTTCCGGCAGGTGCTCCAGCACGCGCTCCAGCATTTCGTACATCAACGCCTTGGGCTCGCCCACGCTCAGGCCCCCGATCGAATACCCGGGAAAGCCCAGTTCGGTGGTCCTCCCGGCCGACCACTGCCGCAGATGGGGATACATCCCGCCCTGGACGATCCCGAACAGGGCCTGAGGCCAGGGCGCGGCCAGGTGAGCTTCGAGGCCGGCCAGGCGGTTGCGGCAGCGCTCGGCCCAGCGCACCGTCCGCTCGCAG
>JAZDIG010000131.1:0-2808 GCA_043805105.1 Candidatus Glassiibacteriota bacterium
CGGCTACCGGGATGAGTTCCTGACCGACACGCGCGGCACCGGGATCATGAACTCCTATTTCGCCGGCTACGAGGAGTATCGCGGAGATTTCGCCACCCGCTTCACCGGCTCCATCGTCGCCGACCGCCAGGGCCGCGCCACCCCTTACGCACTCTACAACCTCGAGCCGCGCGGCTCCCTCTTCATCATGCCGGACGTCCAGGTATATGAGGGGATGATTGTGGGAGAGCACAACCGCGAGGACGACATCAACGTGAACGCCACGAAAGAGAAAAAGCTCACCAACATGCGGGCCGCCAACAAGGATGATGCGGTCATCCTGGCCCCGATCGTCCCGATCAACCTGGAGCGGGCGCTGCAGTTCATCCGGGAAGACGAGCTGGTGGAGGTGACCCCGAAATCGATCCGGATGCGCAAAAAGGTGCTCGATGCTCAGCAGCGCGGCTTGATTCGTCTGGGGCGCGCCAAGGAAAGCCGCTGAGAGAGCCGGGCAAGGGCCGGACGCAGAGGCAGGCAACTTTTGTCAGCTAACAATTTCCTTCCAGAATGTCCCTCAACAGCGCCAGCACGTCGGCTAAGGTGCAGCTGCCGTCGCCATTGTAATCCGCCGCTTTGTTCTGCGGGTCTTTGATATACATCAGCAGCAATTGGACCACGTCGATTACGTTCGCGCGGCCGTCCCCGTTGATATCGCAGCTTGGCTGGAAATTTGCGACAAGCGGCCCTATGTACCGCGTAGCCAGCACGATATCGTCGAACTTGACCTGCGCCTTGTTGTCGTTGTAAGGGATATTGGGATTATGGGGATTGTAGTCATTGGCGAAAACTGAGTCCAGGTAGTACAGCAGCCAGAACCAGTTGATCTTGAGGTCGTTGGTGGTCCGCCAGCGGAATCCCTCGAACGGCTGGGGATTGGTGTTGAAAAAGCCTGTCTGACGGAATACGTCGGTGAACCAGGTGCCGGTGATCGTTCCGGGCCCGTAGCGGCCGATCAGCCGGCCGTCGATCCAGTAAGCTTCTTCACCGTCGTGCTTGTCCGGAGCACTGTTGCACTTGATCATTAATTCCACGCATTGCCATTCGTTCCGTTTGGCCTGCTCGGGTACGATCGGGCCGAACGGGTTGCCGTAATAGGGATTAGGCCGTCCATCGGGTACGCCCTCCCCAGTCTGCCAGCTTCGCATTTCGCACCAGTACGAGTAGAAAAACCACGCTCCGGGGGGATTGACGGTTTCCCGGCTGCCGAGATCCATGCCGGTCGAGAAGCTTACCGCCCCGTCGGGCCGGGAGCCGGCCCCGCCCATCGGAAAACCGGGCGATTGATACTGGGCGCCCATGTGCACGAAATGATGGACGTAAGGGGCGTCCGCAGCGAATTTCACGTAAAAGCGGGCGTAGAGTTGATCGTAACCCTTGTCCAGCAGCTTCCAGAGGTGCCCGCCGGTGTCGTAACCCTTGGTGGCGGTCATCTGCAGACTCCGCTTCCCCGGGCTGCCGGGTACCGAATCCTGGACGTACCAGAGGACGTTGAAACCTGCGTTGCTGATATCGTTCCAGCGCTGGCCCAGGTCCTCGATTGCCCCGCTCTCGAAATTTTCACGGAAAACGACCGCCGAGTCCTGCTCGATTCCAACATCCCCGGGGTAGCCGGCGGCGATGCCCCGGATTGCGGCCAGGGCGGGCTGGCTCCCGGCCTTCAAATCGCTGACGGAGGAAGGATCGCCCTTGTTTCCGTCCTCGGCTGATGACGCAACAGCTGCGAGAGCCGCCAGAACGGCCAGGGCCGCAATTCCGATTATAATTTTTCTCATGTAAATCTCCAGGAATGACGTTACCGATTGGATCTGCCGCTGCCGGCGGCTTTCAATGGTCGGTTCGGTGTAAGCCGGCGAGGCAAAGGAACTGAACCAGCAGGAGTGGATTCCGGCCGGAGCGCTTTGCCAGGCTGACAAAGCCGTCGCTTTAACTTTACAACCACTGATCGGCTGATTCAAGTTTGTCGAACAGGCCCGGTGCACGTCGGGCTTGATTCGTTTTTAGTCGGATTGTACTGTTCCGTGGAGAGTGGCGAGATCTGGCGGCATTCCGCCATTCGACCGCTCGAGGGCCGAAAGCCGGTAATTCTAACTGAAAGACTCGAGGAGGGAAAAAGTGAAATTGACCCTGATTTCGCTCATTGGGCTTTTTCTGGCCGGAACGTGTCTCCGGGCGGAAAACCAGAACTACCAGGCGCTGCAGAAGTATTTCGAACAGGTGACCAGAACCCGCTATGAATCCCTCTTCCGCGACATCGACAACCTCGGGCAATGGGAGAAACAGCGGGAGAAGCTTCGGCTCGAGCTTCTCGACATGCTCGGACTCGAACCCGAACAATCCGGAGAGCCTCCCCGCTGTACGATCACCAATCGCATTGAAAGACCACAGTACAGCGTGGAGTGCCTGGTTTTCGAAACCGCGCCGGGCATCTACGTCACCGGAAATTTCTACGTTCCCAGACAGGGCGCCGGCCCGTATCCCCTGGTTCTCTATCAATGCGGGCACTCGCCTTTTGGGCCGTACGGAAGCAAGGCCCGGTACAAGCATCACGGTGCCTGGTTCGCCGCCCACGGTTTCTGCTGTCTGATCATGGACACGATCCAGATGGGCGAACTGAAAGTCACACACCACGGGGTGTACTATCGCCGGTGGTTCGACCTGTACAGCCGGGGTTATTCACCCCTGGCGGTGGAGCTGTTCAACGCCCGCCGGGTCCTGGACTATCTTCAGCAAAGACCCGAAGTAGACAGCACCCGGATCGGGGCGACCGGC
>JAZDIG010000132.1:0-2961 GCA_043805105.1 Candidatus Glassiibacteriota bacterium
CCCGGCGTGCACCTTGAACACGATCACGCCGATCCCGGCTTCGGCGGCCCGGGCGAAGATCTTCATCTGGCTTTTGTATTCCATGAAATTGTAGCGGCAGAGCAGGACGTCGTAGTAGCCGAGGTCGATGGCGCGCTCGAGCATCGGTTCGAGCTGACCGCTGTGGGTCGAGATACCCAGCCAGCGGGCCTTGCCTTTCGCCTTCATCTTTTCGAAAGCCTTGGGGATCGCCGGATTGGTTACATTGGCTACGGTATCCGCCTGGTGGGGCACGTAGATGTCGAGCCAGCCGGTGCCGAGCCTCTCGAGGCTGGCCTCCAGCCGCTCCAGCATTTCACTTTCCCCCGGATCGCGCGGGCAGTCGATTCCGGAAAGCAGGGAAATCTTCTCGCGCCGGCCCTTGATCGCCAGGCCCACCGCCCGCTCGGCGGCGCCGCTCTGGTAATCGGCGCAGGTGCAGATCAGGCTGACTCCCGCCTCCAGGGCGTTTACCAGTACCGCGGTATTCTGCCAGCCGTAAGTACCGAACGCCACTTCACTCACCACCAGGCCGGTGCGTCCCAGGGTGCGGTACTTCATCGGCGGCTTTTTCTCTCCCGGCCCGGGCGACTGAGCGGATGTGGATTTGCAGGCGGCGAGTGAAAGCCCTCCGGCTGCCAGCATCCCGTGGCTTAAAAAGTTGCGGCGATCCATGGCTTATCTCCTTTCCCGGCGATGGCCCCGGCTGCGAGTCCGGCCGTGGACTGAACGCGTTCCGGATTACCCGGTTTCAAACCTGAGCGGAAAACTAAACGTGGTCGACTGCGCTGTAAAGAGTGGAAAACTCTTGCGCCCGCTGTCGGGATTCGCTAAACATTTTAACCGGTGGTTATTCCCAACTGTTACTTGAATCTCACCCGGCAGCGCGCCGCCACCGGTTACTCCTTCCAGGAGCCTCTCAGATGAGCCAGGTACTGACCCCCAAAGGACGGCTTTTATCGCTGGACGTGTATCGTGGCTTCACCATGATTCTGATGGCCTCGGCCGGCTTTGGCTTTGCAGTTCTGGATGACAATCCGGGCTGGCGCTGGCTGGCCCATCAGTTCGACCACGTTCCCTGGGAGGGGTTCGTGATCTGGGACCTGATCCAGCCATCCTTTATTTTCATCGTGGGTGCGGCCATGCCTTTCGCCTTCGCCATCCGCAGCGCTCGCGGAGAGAGCCGGAGCCAGCAGCTCGGGCACGTCTTCCAGCGCTCTATCACCCTGCTGGTGATCGGCATGGCGATAGTCTGGGTGCACAAGGACCAGGTCCTGTTCGATCTGACCACCGTGCTGCAGCAGATTGCCGTCGCCTACTTTTTCGCTTTCTTCGTACTGGGCCGCGGCCTGCGGGTCCAGGCGCTGGCTGCCTTGGGTATACTGGCTTTCCATTGGGCCTGTTTCCAGTTCGGGCCGGGCTCGGGTCCCGGCGGTCCCTGGATCAAAAACGCCAATTTCGCTTCCTGGCTCGACCTCACTTTTCTCGGCCGCAATGACGCCGGCGGCTACACCAACTTCAACGCCGTGTCCTCGATCGCCACGGTAATTCTGGGAATCATGGCCGGAGAGCTGATCCGCAAGGAGATATCGGAGCGCCGGAAGGCGCTGGTGATGGGGCTGGTAGGGATCGGGCTGATCCTGGCGGGGACGGCCCTGCACTCGTTCATCCCGGTGGTCAAGCGCATCTGGACCCCTTCCTGGACCCTGTTCAGCGGGGGCTGGGCTTTCCTGCTGCTGGCGGTGTTCTACTGGATGATCGAAATCGTGAAGTGGCGCAAGTGGTGCTTTATCTTCACGGTCGTGGGCATGAACTCGATAGGTATATACGTGTTATACCAGATGCTGCATGGCTCCATTAACTCCTGGCTGTGGGTCTTCACCCGGCCTTTCCTGACACCGATAGGCGACCTGGGCACGATAATCCACGCCTTTCTGGTATTGGCCGTGCATTGGTATTTCGTCTACTGGCTGTACAAACGCGACATATTCCTCAAGGTAGGCTGATCCGAACCCGCAGACTGAGGTACAAGTCATGTCATTCAAAAGGATCACGTTCTTGGTATTGTTATCAGCCGCGATCGTCTCCGCCCGTCTCGGCAGTCTGAGAGCGGACACGCTCACTCTGGGCGATGCCGTGGTCAGGGACAAGATCAAAGGCGGCTGGGTGGGCCAGGTAGTGGGCTGCACGTTCGGCGGGCCCACCGAGTTCGACTGGCTCGGCACCTGGATCCAGGAATACACGCCGATCCGCTGGGACGAAAACCTGATGCTCGAATATTTCGAGACCGGTCCCGGCCTCTACGACGACATCTACATGGACCTTTCGTTCATGGCCGTGCTGGCCGACAAGGGCCTGGACGCCCCGCTGAACGAACTGGCGCAGAAATACGCCGACGCCGGCTTCATGCTCTGGCACGCCAATCAGGCTGGCCGCTGGAATATCCTGCACGGGGTGATGCCGCCCGGTTCCGGCCACTGGAAGAACAATCCCCACGCGGATGACATCGACTTTCAGATCGAGAGCGACTTCATCGGGCTGATTTGTCCCGGCATGCCGCAGAGCGCGCTGGAGCTGGCCGATAAAGTGGGCCACATCATGAATTACGGCGACGGCGTCTACGGCGGGGTCTACGTCTCGGCGATGTACACTCACGCCTTCGTGGAAACCGACATCGTGGCCGTGGTGGAAAAGGCCCTGACGAGTCTTCCGCCGGCCAGCCGCTATTACCGCTGTATCAGCGACGTGCTCGCCGCCTGGCGCGCTCACCCGGACGACTGGCGGGAGTGTTGGTTCGAGGTGCAGAAGAAATACGCCGATGACGTCGGCTGCCCGAACGGCGCGCTTAATCCGTTCAACATCGATGCCGTGATCAACGGCGCCTACATCACGATCGGGCTGCTTTACGGCGGCGGAGATTTCGGCAAGACGGTGGAGATCGCC
>JAZDIG010000133.1:0-10538 GCA_043805105.1 Candidatus Glassiibacteriota bacterium
CGATCCGGCTCAGCTACCTCACCCCCATGGTCGTCACTATCTTCGACAACGGCCAGCTCTACCGCCGCTTCAGCTCCCCCGGACTGGGCTACCCGCCCGGCGGCCAGGGTCCCGAGACGGAAATACGCGAAGCGGTGGACATTTACGGCAAAACCAGGGAGAAGTACGGAACAATAAAGTGGGGTGGACTGGAAAGAAAAGTGCGCGTGCGGGGCTACCCTGTATTCGACGGAAGTTTCCGCCGGATAATCCTGGTCACCACGCCTGCCGTGGCGGAATCCCTGGAAGAGGATACCGGCTACGAGAACGACATGCCCTACCCCTTCCCGGAATACTGACCGGAATATTCCGGGTGGTTTCCGCCGGCCGCAGTTTATTTCATCAGGTTGACTATGTTGTTTCAAATCACTATAGTTATTCAGCAAAAATACAAAAAGCCCAACAATAATACTCCTCGATCTGGTCTCACGCTTATAGCTGCGATCTCGGAAGCAAGCCCAGCAAGCGTCTCAAGTTAATCCTGTCATAACCCTGTCGTGTATTTGCACGCCGCCGGTCTCTAATTGAAATAATCCTTTTTTTCACATTTTCCCTAGGGAGGATTCCCATGTCTGAAGAAAAGAACAAGGAACTCGTAAGACGTTTTTATGCACTGATCGATAATGGGGAGCTTGAAAAGGTCAAAGAGCTGATGACAGAAGATTATACTTTGCACTATGTCGGCATCCCGGAGCCGCTGGACGGAAACACCACCATTCAACTCGTCAAAGGATTCTACACTGCTTTCCCGGATTACGTCCATGTGATCGATGCGATAATAACCGCGGGGAATGAAGCAGCGGTCCGGCTGACCTTCCACGCAACGCATCAAAAGGAGTTCGAGGGGATTCCGGCAACCGGAAAGCCGGTAACCTATTCCGGGATGCACATGATTACGATTACCCGGGGGAAAGTCCGGAAGATGTGGGCCTTGGAGGACAGCCTGGGCCTGATGCAGCAGATCGGTATGGAGCTCAAGCCTAAAGTGGCCGAATAATAATCCCTTTTCACATTTTTCCCAAGGAGGATTCACATGTCCGCAGAAGCCAACAAAGCGCTGGTAAAGCGGTACTGGGATGGCAAGTGGAACCAGCGGTGTCCCGGGATTCTCGATGAACTCCAGACTCCAGACGTCGCCTATCATGGTCCCTCCTGCGAAATGCAGGGACTCGACCAGTATAAGGACCTGTACAACATCTACCTGACGGCATTGCAGGAAACGCAGGTCACCGTCGAAGACCTGATCGCCGAGGGCGAGAAAGTGGTTTCGCGGATCGTACTGCGGGGCGTCAACGGTGGCCCTCTCCCCGACCTGCCGGCAACCGGCCGGCCGGTCGTCCTGACCTTGTTCACCATCTTCCGCATCGTCGACGGAAAGATCGCCGAAGAATGGGAAGCCTATGACGAACTCGGCTTCATGCAGCAGCTTGGCCTGGAGCTCAAGCCCAAGGCCGAACTATAATCCCTTTTTCACATTATGAGGTCACAATGGAAAAGACCGAAACTGCCAGTGATGTACAAGCGATCAGAACTCTCCATGCGGAATCCAATCGCGCATTGAGCCGGGGGGATCTGGATACCTTGATGTCCGTTTACGCAGACGACGTGATCTCGATGCCGGCCAATCAACCACCACGGATCGGAAAAGCAGCGGTACGTTCCATGTGGGAGGAGGTCTTGAGAGATTACGCGGTTGAGTCGTCAGTCACGGTCGAAGAAGTGGTAATTGCCGGAGATTGGGCCTACGAGCGCGGCGGCTACAACCTGAAGTTTGACCCGCGGGCAGGTGGTGTGTCGATTGAGGATGTCGGCAAGTACCTGGACATCCTGCAACGCCAACCGGACGGAAACTGGAAGTACTATCGCGTGTCGTGGAGCAGCAATAAGCCGGCGAGTTAAGGCATATAACGCCTTATAAGCCAAAGGTGAAATAAAAATTCCTTTTTTACGATCTCATTTTACATGGAGACCGCCATGTCAGATATTCGCGCAAGAATAGAGGCTGCCGACAGAGAGTTCGAGAAAGCATTCAACCGGGGTGATGCAGCCGGAGTCACCGCGCTTTACACGAAGGATGCGAAACTCCTGCCACCGAACATGGAAATGATGCAAGGCAGGGAAGCCGTACGGGCTTTCTGGCAGGGAGCCATGGACATGGGCTGCAAAACCGCCAGCCTTGAAATCGAGGAAGTCGAAAAAAAGGGGGATATTGTCGTTGAGATAGGAAAATATACTCTGGTCATCAAGCCGGCAGGCGGCCAAACCATCACGGACAGGGGCAAGTACGTTGTTTTGTGGAAACAGGAGAATGGGGCCTGGAAGCTGGACACCGATATCTGGAACTCCAGCCTGCCGGCGAGCCATTGAAATCATTCCGCGGGGGCTGTCTCGGAAGCTTGGGGCAGCCCTTCGCATTATCAGATATATGGTGCGAGTAAAAGTATTGGCAGGCAGGACAATTGTACTCTTTTTCAAATACAGACAGCGTCTACAGTTGATCTCAGGCCTTTAGTCAGCGCGATATCTTTATTCGGATGTACCCGAAGGAGGACTAAATGATTCGATTAGTTGTGCTCTCACTTATCCTGCTTGTTTTTTCTTCCTGCGCCGAGAAGAGCCTCAAGCCAGGTGAAGGGTACGTCGAAGTCACGGGCGGCAGGGTTTGGTACCGGGTTGTTGGATCAGGAACGGAAACTCCGCTGTTACTTCTCCACGGCGGTCCGGGCGTCCCAAGCTACTACCTGAAGCCGCTGGCGCGGCTTAGCGATGAGCGGCCCGTAGTACTTTACGATCAGCTTGGCGCCGGTCATTCCGACCATCCTGCCGATTCCAGCCTTTGGCGAGTTGACCGCTTCGTTGAGGAATTGCAGCAGGTTCGAGATGCACTCGGCCTGAGGGAGATTCACCTCCTCGGGCATTCGTGGGGGGCCATGCTTGCTGCTGAATATATGCTTACCAACCCCAAGGGAGTTCGGAGTCTGATTCTCGCCAGTCCATGTTTAAGCGCGAGTCGCTGGGTGAAGGACGCCGACAGTCTGCTTTCCACACTTCCCGATTCCACGCAGGAAGTGATCCGAAAGCATGAGAGCGCGGGGACCACGGACGCTCCGGAGTACCAGGCTGCCGTCCTGGCTTTCTATAAGCTGTACATCTCGCGGCTCGATCCGTGGCCTCCTGATCTCGACAGTTCTTTAGCTCAGATGAATGCCGAGGTCTATGAGAAGATGTGGGGGCCGAGCGAATTTAACGTAACAGGCTCACTAAAAAATTTTGAAAGGGCCGGTGCGCTCGGCAATCTTAATGTGCCCGTCCTTTTTACAGCAGGGAGGTACGATGATATCACACCTGCCACGGTGGAGTACTATCATAGCCTCACGCCAAACTCCCACCTGGTGATCATTGAGAACAGTGCGCACCTCACCATGCTCGATCAACCGGAACGTTATGTTCAGGTTGTAAGGGAATTTCTCAGGGAAGTTGAATCGAAACGCTGAATAATTTCTCGTGCTTTATCTGACAAGTGGTTGCACCTGGCAGCCTTAGATCTGTGCATTTTATGTTTCGATAGCGGCGGCAGGTGAACCGCAAGGCCGTTATTCAGCTTTTGGCGGAGGTGAGATCAATGAGTAAGGTGATTATCTTGACGTCCATTATCTTCCTTGTGTTCGAGGTGAGCTGCAAGGCCCGGCGTGAAGCCGGGAGCGAGTCGCTGCCTGGGCTTCAGGAAGTCGAAAAAGGATTTGCCGAAGTGAACGGCACACTCCTGTACTACGAGGTTGCCGGCAGCGGCGACCACATCGTCCTGGTTCACGGAAATTTTGGGGATTGCCGGTATTATGACAGCCAGTTTGAGGTATTTGCCAGGAATTATCGCGTCCTTCGCTACGATGTGCGAGGATACGGGAAATCCAAGCTTCCCGACTTAGGTGTCCCGTACAGTGATTTTGAAGACCTGAAAGCGCTGATGGAGTATCTGGATATACCAAAGGCCCATATCGCCGGGTTTTCCATGGGCAGCGGCATCGCGGTCGATTTTGTCCTGGCGTACCCGGAAATGTGTTCTTCGCTGATTCCAATCGGTCCCTGGGCCAATGGGTACGACTCTCCGGCAACCGCAAGCCTGTGGCAGGAATTCGGAACGATTATGGCTGCTGCAAAGGAGAACGGGCGGGAGGCTGCGTTAGTAGAGGTTTTGAGAGCACATTGGTGGCGTCCTGAAAAAGTCCCATCTCCTGTTATGGATCGCCTCAAACAGATTTGCGATGACTATTCATTCTGGCATTTCAGCAATCCAGATCCCCGGCTGTTTCTTGATCCCCCGGCGGTGCAGCAGCTTGACCGGATTAAGGTTCCAGTGCTTATCATAACCGCTCAATACGACGTCGACGCCTGCCGGGAAATCGCTGACCTGATGGAAGATAAAATTCCGAACAGCCGGAAAGTCGATTTCGCCGGCGCCACCCATATGATGCTGATGGAGTAACCGGAGGAATTCAATGCGGCCGTGCTCGATTTCCTGCAGACTGTGGCTTTGGGTAATGACACCTGAACGTCAAAGACGCCTATCCGGCGGCTCCACCTGGGCGACTTAGCTCTTTGCGTTTTCTGTTATTGATGGCGGCGGCAGGTGAACCTCAGACCCTTCGGCGGCTGCCGGCGGATGAATCGTCCTGCGCAACTCAGGACTTGATGTCGATCACGGCCCGGTGGATCCTGAGCTTCTGCCCGACCTTGACAGTTCCATCGGCCAGCAAGGCGTGGTTCCAGCTCTGGAGGGCGCGCACGCTTACTCCCTGCTGCTGGGCGATCCCGATCAGGGTATCTCCGCTTTTGACTATGTATTCTTCTTTTTCGATAGTGACCGAGACCTTATCGTTGTGGTTGCGGGGTACCGGCACGCGGATTCTCTGGCCGATCCGCAGGCCCCGGCTGGCGAGCTCGCTATTGTTGAACTTTTCGAGCTCATCGAGGGAGGAGCCGAGGTTGTCGGCCAGGCCGTAGACAGTATCGCCCTTCTTTACCAGGTAGGTGCCCCAGGAGGGAGTGATGGGCGGGATCGGTTCGACCTTGGGCGGCTCGGGTTCCGGCTTCTTCTGCACCGGCTGAGCGTCGGCCGCGGTTTCGGTTTTCGGCGGCTCTTGCCGGACTATCACGGTATGCTGGTTTATCACTTCATAGCCCTGGGGTCCCCAATGGATTTCCTTAACCATGGTGTTGCCGTCGTACAGCCGGCTCGAAACCTGGATCTCCTTCCGGCTGTCCCCGTCCGTGTCGCTGACCGAATCGAGCCGGGTGCTGACGAATTCACGCGGGTTCTGCTTATCGTTGATCATCGGCGTGATCGTCCAGTCGCCGTTTTCGCTGCGGTAGTAGACATCGAAGTTCAGCAGCTCGCGCGGGCCGTAGACCAGCAGCACCTCGCGGACGCCGTCGCCGTTCAGGTCCTCGAAACGCACCTCGCGCAGGTCGCTGGCCGAGGCCATTTCGCCGGCAATCCTGGCCAGCGCTTCCGCCGGATTTTTTTCGCCGCCGCCGCTACAGGCAAAGGTTGCGCTCAGCAAAAAAATTCCCACGAATTTAATTGCACCGTTCAATTGCATTTTCAGTCGGTCCCGCTGGATTTTGGATTCCGTTTTGACGCACAATTCAAGCCGCATTTTCGTATGTCTTAATAAAATATATACTTTGAATCCCGGCCGCAAGCCGGACGGAGGCAAAATTGCGAAAAAACGACAAAGACTTTCTCCTGCGCCACGACCAGACTGTGGAAATCAAGGCCCGCTGCCGGGACATCAATTCCCTGCGGGAGAAGATCCTGTCTTGGGGTGCCAGGCGGCTGAGCCGCGAAAGCCAGACGGACACTTTTTACCGGGTCCCGCGCGGAAGGCTGAAGCTGCGCCGCTGCCGGAGCGAAAAACTGCTGATCGGCTATCTGCGACCCGACACCGACGGCCCTAAGCACAGTATCGTCAATCTCTACCGCTACGGAGACGCGGATGCCCTCCACCGGGTGCTGGACGGTTGCCTGGGCAGCCGCCTGGAAGTCAGAAAGACGCGCGAGAGGTATCTGCTGGGCAACGTCAAGTTCCACCTGGACTCAGTGGAAGGCCTGGGGCATTTTATCGAGATCGAAGTGCTGGGCAGGCGGGAACGGGACGGGGTGGAGCAGTTGCGCAGTACCTGTGATAAGTACATGAAGCTGTGCGAGGTAAAACCGGAGGACCTGATCGACCGGGCCTACGTCGACCTGCTGGAGGAGGCCGGACCGATCTCGACCGGCTGCTCCGCCGAGAGCCCGGACTGCGGCTGAGGCGGAACGTTCAGCCTAACTTTTCTGCGCCGGCGGTGCCGGCCGTAAGCCCAGGCCAGGGACAGGGCCAGCAGGCAGGAATAGTTGAGTATCATGAACCAGGTCTGTCCCCAGCTTATGCCATCCACGGTATAGTCGCTCAGCGGGAAGAGAAAAGGTGTGGGGAAAAAACTCCGCGAATGGGTGGGGATGTCGCAGAGGATATGGATGATCCAAGCGGAGAAAGGCACCGCGATTTCGCGATTCCACCACCAGAGCAGGGCCCAGAGCGCACCGATAATAAACAGGCTGTGGGTGAAATTATACGCCGTGTGCAGCCAGTCCGGCAGGAAATGAACATCCGGCCTGCCCCTCTGGAACTGGCCGTGCATCCACCTGATCGCCATCCAGAGCCCGAACGACAACAGATCGGGAGCCATGCCGAATAGAAAAGCCAAGCCGAATCGTTTCTTCCAGCCGGCGATCATGCCGCCCCAGAGACCGTGCGCCAGAGTATCCATCCCCCCCTCGTTTCCTCTCCTGCCTCATCACTCGTCGAACCGGTCGCGCGGCCCGACCGCGCACATGTAGATGACCGGTTCTTCCACCGGGTCCACTCCCACCAGCTCGTTCACCTCATCGTCGAAAAATGCGCCGGTCAGACAGCAGCCCAATCCAAGTGCCTCGGCGGCCAGGTGCAGGTTCTGGGCCAGATGGCCGCAGTCCAGGTAAATGTAGCGCCAGGCCCGCTGATGGTATTTCCAGCTCGAACGCTTCACCACCGCTGTCCAGATGAACACCACGGAGCTTTCGGAGAGCACCGGCTGCATCAGCCCGGCATTCATCAGCCGGTCGCGGATGTTTCCGGCCACCAGCAGCTCGAGCTTGTGTTCCGGCACGTTGTAGTGGAATAGACCCATCTGCGCGCCTTCCACGTGGTGGCAGGCCACGTAGGTTTCGACCGGGTAAAGCGCCCCGGCGCTGGGCGCCGAGCGGAAAAAAAAGTTCCGCGTGCGGGCGGTGATCCCCTGGCTGGACCAGAGCAGCTGGCTCAAGGCCGCCAGGTCGATCGACTCCTCGAGGAAATCGCGGTAGCTGCGCCTGGCGGCGATCACTTCCCAGACCGGCGGGCCGCCTTTGATCTGCGGATCTGGAAGGACCACGCTGTCGGCATCCGGGTAACTCTTGTACAGCGATACCTGGTCTCCCCATTCGGGCGACCATTCTTTCATGCCGTCTCTGGAGTACTTGCTCTCCTGCTGGAAACGGTTCCCGCTTTTGCGGTCTGATTCTTTATCGGCGCCCATCAAATCCTCCGTCACTGACAGCCAATTGAGTTTCAGCTACCACCCGGTTGAGGACAGAGCCCGAGCCGGAATACCTGGTCCGGATTGTCCAGCAACATTCTCCGGGCCACTTCCAGGGCCGTAGCGAGGTCGAAATCGCCGCGGTCGACCTTGGCGGCCAGGGCCCGGGCCAGGTTGTCCCGGGCTATTTCGAGGTGCCCGTAAACGCTCTCCACCAGGTGCAGGTCGCCGCCGAAAGCGAAGAGCTTGTTGGAGGGTACGTAGTCCAGCCATTCGTCGAGCATCTGCACCGCGGTGGCCGGGCTGATGATGTGCAGCCAGCAGAGGTCGAGCCAGACGTTGGGAAAATTCTTGCCCATCACTCCCCACTCCCGGCACCAGGGAAAACCACCGTGAAAAAGCACGAAGCGTACGTTGCGGTACTCACTCACCGGGTTGATCAAATGAGTGGGCCGGCTGTCCGATATCTGGTTGGTGTAACCCGCCTGCAAGCCGGTATGGATCTGGTAGGCCAGATCGTGTTCCCCGGCGAAACGCACGGTTTCGTGGACGAGAAAGTTCTGGAGAGGAGCGAGCTCATCGTAGCTGCGATGGTGGGTATCGATCCAGTCGGCGGCGTGATGGGGGTGCTTGTCGGCGAACAGCCGGTTGAAAGTCCGGTCCGCCTGGGCCAAAGTCGTGCGCTCGAAGAATATCGACCGGTTGTAGGCCAGGTTGTTTTTCAGCGCCACCACGCCGGGAAATTTTTCGATCAGCCGTTCGAGGTAGTCCCACATGGCGTCCCTGAGCTGGGCCGCCGAATGGATCGAGCGGTCCGTGCGCTCTTCGAGGACTTCGAGCTTCTCCCGGCTGTCGCAGAGGACGAAATACTTGCCGTGGCGCAGGCTGCGATGGAAAAACGGCGCATAATCATCGTCGCTGTCGCTGTCCAGGACTACCGCCCGGATGTTGTAGCGGCCTTTGAACCAGCTTTCGTAGCAGCCCTCAGTGACCCCGGTGCGGATTTTTTCCGCCAGCCGGTCGTAGCTCTCCCGGTCCAGCCGGTCGATCCCGAACACTCCTTTCAGGGTGCGCTCGATACTCCGGCCGTAACCCGTGGTGCGGGTATAGGGCCAGTAACGCAGGATCACCTCCCTGGCCCGGTCTGGATCGGCGGCGGCGTTTTCCACCGCCCGGGCTTCCTCGCTGGTGGCGCCGGCGGCGCATAGGTTGCAGCCCACGTAGCCCAGGCTTGCCGGGGTAAAAAGAGTCTCGATCCGGAGCCGCTCGCTTTTGATGTGATCGTGGGTGTCGATCAGCGGCAGGCCGCCGATTTCTTCCCGCAGTTTAAAGTAACTCGTCTGGTTCGCAGTCACCGGAATTTCTCCGTCTTGAGAAGCGTGTTAACTTAATCTCGCCTGAATAAGAGGGATATGAATTACAGGGGCGACGTCCCGATATAATCGGGATCGCATCTTCAGTAACACATTAAATTATAAAAGATTACACAAGTTCATACCGCATTGTTTCTTATGGTTTTTCTTTTTGCGATACATGTGGGTTTTCCCAACGCGCTTTTAGAGTCAGGCCAATTACCGAAGCGGCGCACTCTGCAGCAGATGAGCGCGCCGTCAGTTTAAGATACGGCTTCCGCTCGGGCCAAGTCAATGACTAAGAATGATTTTCAAACCCCACTTGCGCCGGGCGACTCTTATCTTTATAATATCACTCCTTATTACGGGCACTCCTTATCTGCAGGAGAATCGCCGGGTATGAACGGAACAGAGCGAGTGCTGACCGCAGTCGACCACCGTGAGCCGGACCGGGTGCCGATCACTTTCGATGCTCAGCCGGAAGTCTACGAGCTTCTTTACGGCCATTTCGGTATCAGTACTCGGGCTGAACTCTGGGATGCCCTCCATGTCGACACCTGGCTCGAAGGCCCGTTAATCAACGATCCCCGGGAAAGACCCCTGGAGGGCGGCCTGTTTCAGAACCGCTGGGGCTACCGCACCAAAAAGCAGCCTTACCAGACCGGCGAGAAAACCGGCTACTACGATGAGATCGTCTACCACCCCCTGGCCGCTGTCGAATCCGTGGTCGAGCTGGACCGGTACGACTGGCCGGACCCCGCGCTGCTGGAGTTCGGCCACCTGAACGAGCTGCGCCGCACCCAGCCGGACAGGGCGATAATCGCCCATATCACTCACGGCGGCTACTTCAACGCCACTTTCCTGCGGGGGATGGAACAGTTCCTGGTGGACCTGGCGCTGGATGAAACTCTGGCGCAGGCCCTTATCGAACGCACTTCCGCTTACCTGGTTGCCGCGCTCGACCGGCTGCTGAAACAGGCACCGGAGGGGTTCGACATCTTTTACGTGGCCGATGACTACTGCATGGCCAGCGGCCCGCTCTTTTCGCCGGAGGTATTTAAGCGGCTGGTCAAGCCCTACCTGCGCAGGATCGCGGACCGGGTACACGGCCGCGGGAAAAAGCTCCTGCTGCATGTCTGCGGGTCGGTGAGGCTCCTGCTGCCGGAAATAATCGATTCGGGCGTGGACATCCTCGAACCGATCCAGCACCGGGCGGCCGGCATGAACCTCGAATCGCTCAAGCGCGAATTTGGCCGCGATCTCACTTTCTACGGCTCGGTCGACCTGCTGGAAACCCTCAACCAGGGCACGGCAGCCCAGGTGCGGCGGGAAGTGCGCCGCAACATTGAGCTGCTGGCGCCGGGAGGAGGCTTCATTATCGGCCCGGGGCACACCTACATCCAGATCGACGCCCCGCTGAAAAACATCCTGGCCATGTACGAAACCGCGTTCGAAAAGGGCGCATACTGAAAGTTGTGCGGCCGGGCCTGATCTTTGTAAATTACTCCATGCCCCACCATTCCCGTTGGACGATCGCTTACCCTCTGTCAA